>NZ_PQLP01000017.1:0-57451 GCF_002918965.1 Acinetobacter sp. ACNIH3
AACGTTTAGGCAGGACACTATGGAAAAAATGGTCAGGCTATCATCGGCGAAGTTTGGTTGAAACTAAGATGCACTGCATTAAATTATTAGGAGATAAACTCAGCGCAAGGAGTTTTGGTAGCCAAGTGAATGAGATCCATGCACGTGTAGCAGTCCTTAACAGATTTACGGAATTAGGTCGCCCACTTACCCAAGTTACGCCTTAAATTTGGCTCAATTAGGGGCGCTTTGCATTTCAAATCTTTGTGCAACAAAGCCGTAGTACAGTCAATGGGGCCTGTATTGGCACAAATTCGGGTTGTATTGAATTTGCTTTAGATTATCCATTGCAAACTTTAGATTTCCATTGTGGTGATGATACAAAGCAAACATTTGTCACCACATATGATGTAGATAAGGGTGTGGCAACAGGTGCCTGTAAAGTAGGCCAGTCAATTACTTTCTATATTCTAGGTAAAGATGAAAGACGTGTAGATCTGGGTTCATTCTCAATGAATAGGATTGGTAATGTTACATCTAAATCTCATTATCCACGTATGAATTTATTGGATATCGCTGAGGGCATCCGTAACACCAACTCAGCAGGTGATCTGTCTCAATATGATATTGCTATTCGCTTAGTCCAGTTAATTCAAGCCATGGGTTTAAATACTGATCAATTACGATCAGCAACGGAAATCTATCCTGTTGCGATAAATGAAGATATTCGAGCTGGACTTGATCAATTAGATGAAGATATTACTGTTGAAAAAATCAAGACTTTATCTGATCAGGATTTTGATGCCTTACTGAAAAAATGGTTGGGACCAACAACGATTACTAAAGAACAGGCCGAACAGGTACTTCAAGCATTATTAAATATTTCAAATGCTGCTGTTTATCAGCCAGAATTTTCCCTGTTTTCTACTGAATCCTTAGGTAGTTATGTTACCGGTTCAGAAGGGTTAGTAGGATGCAGTAATCTTAACCGAGAATGCTCGCTAACAGATACTGACCTGACACATATCTTGGGTCATTTTATATTGATGACTGACCGTCAGGGGATGACTTTCGGCAGTGGCTTACAGTGGAAAGGCAAAATAGAAAGCACAACCCAGAATCCTGGTGATTTCACCACGATAGGTGGACTGAATGCTCATTTAATTCGTAGTATTAAACCTGTACAAATGACTGCTGATGCCCAAAATTCATGGATTGACCCGGAAACAAAACAAATTACCAATACACCAGGTTATCTATTCAGAGTAGGTGACTCTACTACCGAGAAACTCAAGATTGAACAAGGTCGCTTATATAATGATTATATGATTGCTGGTAAAGAGCGTTTTTATAAGGTTTTGACCGGTAAGAGTGTGAGTTATAACTTAAATGAGAGTGAAAAACGTGAGCTAGGTCTGTGGCAGCAAACCGGGGGAACACTGAATTTTGCTGGTACGATGGATCTTTATAAAATCTATCCAATCACACATTTGGACCGAAGGGTTTTCACGACTCAAAATAATGTAAGAAATCAAGAAAATTATTTTTTCCCGCTTTATGGAAATTTAAAATTTACCTTAACAAATGATTCAAACAGAATAATTAATTTGGGCATTGTGATTGATGAAAATGGTGATATTCGTACGAATATTAAACCTGCTACAGCAAAAGTTGATGAATGTAGTGCTGAATACAATCCATCTACAATGCAAACAACCTATTTGGTCGAGGATTCTGAGGATACGGATGCGGTAGAAACAGTACAACAATATCGTATTGGAACCGTTTCACGTGCCTTTGTACCTGCAGCTGTGAGAAAGAAAACAGACAATACACTTTCTATTCGTATGGTTTTCGCTAATGAGGAATTAGGCGATTTGAACGGTGCTCTCATTGGTATGAATTCCACCATCAAGACCTCAACTGATGGTTCTTCCGAATCCATAGTGGTAGGGGGAGCATTAGTGAATTTGACTGATTTATTTAATGTGAGAGTAACAGGTGACGGTACGAATACTCCTAAACCGACGATCAGTTTGACAGACTCTGAAGGGAATACGGTAAAATGGGCAAATAGCTTTGCTAGCTTTAGCCAAGTTTATGGTAAACAGAATCCTTCTGATGAAAGTGTTAAGAGATTATCCAAACTTGCAGGAGGTACAGTTAGCCTGACCGCTGCTGAATGCTATAAAGTAAAAGCGAAATCCTAATATAAAAAATTCAATAAAAAACCAGTCGCATCGACTGGTTTTTTATTATTTGGTTCAGCTATTTTTCCAGACGGGCCATGTTGTTACATGAACCCTTCAAGCGGAAGCCAAGACACAAACTTTAATAGGGCTTTTTGATGCCATTTCATTTTCGGTTCTTTGGTCAAAGTTTTAATTTCACCATTCGGTTGCTGGATCTTCCAGTTGATATTCTGATTGGCATCTAATACCAGCTTATAAGCATATTTACTTAAGTTCTGATCCATGGTTTTATGCACAGCTTGTGCTAAGGAAGGGCTATTGAGTAATACACCAATCTCTGTATTTAGATAGGCTGAACGCGGGTCAAAGTTAAAAGAACCAATAAATACCTGTTTCTCATCTAAGGCCATCAGTTTTGCGTGTAAACTGGAACGACTCAGACCTTTCAAGCTCACTTTAGCCTTGTCAGCAATTTCCTTGGTATTGGCATTCAGGTTTGCTGCATCTGGCGCCGCTAGAAATTCGTACAACTGTACATCATGTTCCAGTAAATCTTTACGGTACTTAGAATAAAAAGCATGCACAACAGGAACGTCATTGGCTTTATAAGAATTGGTGAGTACTCGAATCTTTATATCTTTTTGAGCCAGACTTTTGAGCCGTTCTGCACCTTCTTTTTCTGGTACAAAATAAGCAGAGACAATATCTACACTTTGTTCAGGTTTTTCCAGATGCTGTAACAACTGGAAATTCAGGTGTTCTTCTTTTTTTGCCTTGGACTTGATCTTGGTAGGCGGGTCTTTGACTACTTCTGCTTCAACCCAATCCAGCTGGATATTATGATCAAGCCATTTATCAAAAGCCTTAGACCTGTTAGCTAAGTCGAGGTAGTTTTGTACTCGTGGGTCATCCTGATGTGCTTTTAGCTGCTGTTTAAGGCTTTCAAAGCGTAGGCTATGGTGACGTGGATTAACAATATTCCGCACTGGATAGGCATAGTCATCATTCCAGTATTCATCAAAGGAATGGATAATCTCATCTGAGGCAGCACCAACCAGCAACACATCTACATCGGAAAATTGATAGGCATCACTTACATTGTAATACTGATTACTCATATTACGTCCGCCAATCAAGGCAATCTGATTATCTGCAATAAAGCTCTTGTTGTGCATACGACGATTGATACGTTTCAAATCCAGTACCATATCCATGGCACGATGCTGGCGGAAGCGATAGGGATTATATAAGCGAACATCGATATTTTGATGCTGATCCAATGCCAGATAAATGCCTTCCATCTTCTTGGCATTGTTGTCATCAATCAGGAGGCGGACCTTTACTCCACGGTCGGCGGCCTGAATAATGCCATTTAAGGCCAGTGCGCCAATCCGGTCATTGTCCCAAATATAATATTGCAGATCTAAAGTCTGCTCGGCCTTATGAATCAGTTGCATACGGGCTGCAAGTGCTTCAAGTGGATCATAGAGAACATGATATCCAGTCAAACCTAGATATTGATCACGTAAAGGTTGAACAATTTTAGCCAGGGAAGTCTGTGAAGTATCAGTTTCAAAGGCAGTATGTGAAGGTCGTTCTACCTGCGGAGGAAGCGTGCTGCAGGCAGGGATCCCCAGAACAAGGCTCAAACCCAGTAAAACAGCAGATTTATATGGAGTATTACGTCGGGAAGTGACCATGGGCTGGTCAGCCTTGGAGCGGGGAGCATTCGTCATATGAATCTAAGCGTGATAAATTAGGTTTGAGTATAATTGCCAGCTGTGAAAAGATAAATACAGAGCAGAGAATGTACTAAAGAACTGGACAAGGCGAAATTATGGGGAATATCGATTCCGTGATCTTATATTTCTATATCGGAATGGCGATTTTGGCGCTGTGGTGTATATCGCAGGCGTGGATCAGTCAGTCACATACCCAGACGATTCATCCCTTTAAAGCCTTTACCCATCTGCTCGCTTATTATCTATCTTATCTACTGATTCCTTTATTTTTCTTTAGTATTTATGGCGGTTTTAATGGATATTATTCCATTCATGAGGCAGTATTTATCTGTCTGCTCAGTGGGGTACTGTGTTATGCACGTTTTATTGAGCCGCATTTAATCCAGATCAAGACTACTCGTTATCAGATTAATACTGATAAAAAAATGCGGCAACCTGTTCGTATTGCTTTAATTGCGGATTTGCATATTGGTTTATTTTCTGGTCATGAACGTCAGCTAAAACAAATTGTACATAAATTAAATCAGCAGCAGCCTGATTTGGTAGTGGTCGCAGGTGACTGGACCTATGAACCGGAAGATACCCTGACCCAAGAACTCGCCATTCTGCAGGAAATTCAGGCACCGGTATATTCTGTGAATGGTAACCATGATGAGCAGTACCCGGGACCGCCCATTCAAGAGTTATTACATACTGCTCTAGTAAGCAATAATGTTATAGATATTGAAGGGCAAATTGTTGAATTTGATGAATTTCGCCTGGTGGGTATTGGTGATCTCTGGGCGGGTAAAGCGGATATGCGGTTCTTGCCAGAGTTGCCGCAAGATAAGCCCTGGGTGATCCTGTCACATAACCCGGATACGGTAGACATGGTGCCGAAATTGCCAAGCCGGCCATTGATGCTTTCTGGACATACGCATGGCGGGCAAGTGGAATTACCGTGGTTGACGGACTATGTGATGAAACGGGTGTCAATTCTCGGACATAAGCGCGGCTTATATCGACATGAACATGCCGATGTATTTGTCACTGTCGGAACAGGTCTGGTGGGTGTACCTTTCCGTTTTCGTGTACCACCCACCATCGATATCATTGAGTTGATATAAATGATTTGGCGGATTTCAGTATCTAGCCAACCATCCAGATAATTAGCAGAATCAGAAGAATAATACCTGCAATGATCCAGATCAGATGCGGTCCATTTTTTGCAGTGACCGGTTCAGCGACTTTTTCCTGTAACTCTTGGGTCGACTCTGGAATGGGTGGGCGGGTAGCATGATCTTGTGTAGCACTTGCAGGGATGGAGACTGCAATAGAGTCGGTTAGCGCTTCAGTCTTCAGCTGTGGATTAATGGTGACATCATCACTAAATCTTGCGCCTTGTGTCTGTACCTGTAAGGCAGCATCATGCTCCATCACGATCGCGGCAATCACTTCAAGCGCCTGCTGTTGGTCTAATGGCGTATGTTGAACAATATATTGGATGGCTTCGGTTTTCTTATCTTCTTCCAGTAAGACCACAATATGAACCAGCTGGTCTTCGGTCAAATATTCGATTGGATCCTGCATATCTTATCCTTTTCGTTATGAATCCGTTTCTGTATTGTTCCGTAAATAGAGGAGGAGAAATAGCAGTTTTTTGTTGCACACCAAATTTCGGAAATAAAAAAGCCAGTGCATTCACACTGGCTTTTTAGAGGGTAATCCTAGAATTAGATCTGATTGTTTACATCATCATTCTTGGTTTCACGAATCAGCAGGAATGCCAACAGTGACAGGATAGAGGCTGCTGTCAGGTAATAACCCACGGCAGATAAACCATATTGTGTTGCCAGCTTGGTTGCGATTAAAGGCGCAAAAGATGCACCGAAGATGCCTGCCAAGTTGAAGGTCAAAGCGGAACCTGTATAACGTACTGAAGTCGGGAAGATTTCAGACAATACGGTACCAATTGGGCCATAAGTTAAGCCCATGATCGCAAGTCCGATACACAGGAACAGGAATACGATAACTGTACTGCCTGATTCAAGCATGTCGGCAAAGAAGATACCGAAGATCGCAGAAACGATACATACACCGATTGAAGTCGCTTTACGACCGAACTTTTCTGCGAATACAGCAGATAATGGAATGAATGCAGCAAAGCATAGCGTTGCAACTAATTGCAACTGAAGAAATTCTTCACGTGAATAGCCTAGCTGCTTAGTACCCCATTGCAGCGCAAAGACAGTTGTTAAGTAAAATACAACAAAGGTACAGATAGCTGCAATTGTACCCAGTACTAACATTTTAGAATGTTTTTTAAATACTTGAACAAAAGGTACGTTTACTTCTTTTTGCTTGTCCAAAACGTTCTGGAATGCAGGTGTTTCATGTAGTTTTAAACGAATCCAAAGACCTACAATAACAAGAAGCGCACTTGAAATGAATGGAATACGCCAGCCCCAAGCCATGAAGTCAGCTTCAGACATCAATGCACCGAGCGTCAAGAATGAGCCAGTTGCCAGGATAAAGCCAATTGGTGCACCCAGTTGCGGGAACATACCATACCAGGCACGTTTACCTTCAGGTGCATTTTCAGTTGCAAGTAAGACCGCACCTGACCATTCACCACCCAGACCAAGGCCCTGACCTAAACGGCATAATGCCAAAAGCAAAGGCGCTACAATACCAATTTGAGCATAAGTTGGCAGTAGGCCAATCGCTACAGTAGACAGTCCCATGGTCAGCAAGGCAGCGACCAGAGTAGCTTTACGACCAATTCTGTCGCCGAGGTGACCAAACAATGCCGCACCGATCGGACGCGCAATAAAGGCAATTGCGAAAGTCGCAAGTGACTGGATCGTTGCGGTCATTGGGTCTGTACTTGCCGGGAAGAACAAATAAGGGAAAATAATGACAGCGGCAGTGGCATAAATATAGAAATCGAAGAACTCGATTGTAGTGCCTACTAAACTCGCTGTTAAAACGCGGAATTTTGAGTTTTGTGCTGGCTGAGCAGCAGAATTTGACGACGCCATGAATGACCTTACACTTACTAAAAATAAAAGAACTTAGTTTTAAAAGCGTAATCTTTTTAAAAAAGGCGTAATTTCTTAAAAAAACAACTGCAATCTTCTCAATTCAACTCGCTCAGGGTCACTGAAATGGAGAATGAGAGGATTAAATCACGTAAAGATAGATAGACAGAAAATGTGATCCTGCGCCTATCAATACAAAAATGTGCCAGATAGCGTGCGTATATCTTACTCTTTTTAATGCATAAAACAATGCACCCACCGTATAAGCAAGTCCCCCAATGATGAGAAAGGTTAAAGATTGTACTGATAAATATTTTTGCATATCATCAATAACTAACAGTGCAAGCCAGCCCATTGCGAGATAAGCAAACAGGGAAAGTTTCTGAAAACGATGAATGAAAATGAACTTGAATAGTGTTCCAAGGACAGCAATGATCCATAAAGCAATCAACAAATACTGGGCTTTGGCCGTTGGAATGGCAATTGCCAGAAAGGGGGTATAAGTACCGGCAATCAGATAATAGATCGCAGTATGGTCAATTTTTTTATAGAAATAACGTCGGTCTGCAGTTGTGGCCATGTGATACAGCATGGATGCAGAAAAAAGTACAATCATGCTCAGTGCATAAACCCATAAGCCAATCCATTGACCCGTACTAAGATAAGAGCCTTTAATCACCAGTAAAATACCGGCAATTACTGACAAGGCAGCACCTACACCGTGACTGATGTAGTTGATGCGCTCTTCGACAGCATCATAATCCTGAAGCAATGGTGCATTTGACATAGTTATCATTCTTCTTAAATATACAAATGTATAGTAATTCAATTTTGCTTTTAGGGTAAGAACATTTACACTTTAATGGCAATTCATTTCAGGTTTCTTTTATGTCCATTTTGGCTTCTTTCTCGGTTCAAGAACAGCAATTTCTGGATACTTTCCAGCAAGCCATTGAAACAGATCAATTTGATCGCCTGATTTTAAGTCAGTATAAGGGCGAACTGGAACAACTGGAGAAAATGACTTTGCGCGTCATTTGGCTGAATGAGCAAAAAGTACTGAGTTGTCTGTACAGATATAAAACCCAGGACGTCACTAAAAATTATCCTTTAACTGAGGCTTTGTCTCAGGTCACTGAATTACTAGCCTGTTGCAAGCAGGCCAATCTGATCACTACAGCCGAAGAATTGCAGCTGAAAAAAAACAAGAAAAAAATCATGCTGACCCGCAGCAAAACTCAACCTGTCGTTAAATCCAAAACTGCTGAACAGGGCCATGACCGGGTCAAGCAGCGTTATGTGGATCAGGACAGTGTGTTTCTGCAGCATCTCGGCATTACTGATCAGCAAGGTCAGGTCATTCCGAGCATGGCGCGCAAGTGGAAACAGATTAACAAGTTTGTGGAAATTTTCTCGAATGCGCTTTCGCAGATTAAAGCCTCTCAGGAAGGTCTGCAGGTAGTAGATTTTGGTTCAGGTAAGGGCTATCTGACTTGTGCCTTGTATGACTATATGCAAAAGCATGGACAGACACCGTGGGTGACGGGTGTAGAACTGAATCCGAAAATGGTCGAGTTTTGTCAGAAGGTGGCAGACCAATCCCAGTTTAACCAGCTCGATTTCTTCCAGGGTGATGTGCGCACCTATGAGCCTGAGCATCTGGATGTGATGATTGCCTTACATGCTTGTGATGTGGCCACGGATTTTGCCATTCATACCGGCATTCGTCTGAATGCGCAGATCATCATGTGTGCCCCATGTTGTCACAAGGAACTACGCCCACAGTTACAGGCGCCAAAAGTTTTGAGTCCAATGCTGCAATTCGGGATTCATGCGGGCCAGCAGGCAGAAATGCTGACAGATACTATTCGTGCCTTGTTGCTGAAAGCCTATGGTTATGAAACTAAAGTATTCGAATTTGTTGCGCTTGAGCATACCAGTAAAAACAAAATGATTCTGGCGGTGAAGCGCAAGGACGATCAGGAACCGGATCAGGACGTGCTGAATCAGATTCAGGCTTTGAAAGAGATGTATGGGATTCAGAAACACTCCCTTGAATTATTGCTCAAGGATGAATGGGATCAACAGGGGATTGGTTGTAAATGCTAAATCATGCTGAGCTAAAAATTGTTGCAGGCACTTGGGCCGAGCTGGCTGCCGCAGCCAGACTGATTCGCGAAGCTGTGTTTATTCAGGAACAGCATATTGCATCGGAAGATGAATGGGATGCAGAAGATAAGCTGTGCACCCATTTTGTGGCTTATCTGCATGATCAACCGGTTGCCACAGCCCGACTATTAACAAGTAATAGTATCGGTCGTGTTGCAGTACTGAAATCAGCGCGTGGTTTCAAGATCGGTCAGCAGTTAATGCAGGCAGTGATTGACTATGCATGCGCTGAAGGACGGCAGTTTATCAAACTTTCCTCTCAAGTCCACGCTATCGGCTTTTATCAGGTTTTGGGTTTTCAGCTACAGGGTGATGAATATCTAGACTGTGGAATTCCACATATCGATATGTATTTACAACTTTAAAGATTCATTTTCAGATATAAAAAAGCGAGGCATGAACCTCGCTTTTTTTATCGTAAGATCTTAATGACCATGTGCACCATGTTCGGTATCCATATGGGCATGTTCATCTGCTGACATATGCTGTTCTTCAGCAGCTGTTGATTGCGGTTCAGTACCTTGTTGAGCTGCTGCACGTGCTTCACGATCTGCCTGAGCTTTGGCAATGGCTTCTTCTGACATGGTTGGGGCATTTTTAAATGCGTGTTGCTGGGTATCCTGTTTCTTCTGCTGGCTTGGCATGTAGTCCGGTTCATTGCTGACAGCTAACCAGAAGATAAACATGAATATACCACCAATTATGCAGAAGATAATCAGTGCTCTCCAACCCCAAGGCGAATTTTCAGGAGTATTTTGATCAGACATGGTATGAACCCAAAGAGGATATAGAATCTATGTTACTTTATAACATAGATTGGCTGAAAAGCAGACTGGATTTGCACTGTAAAATATGATCATTTTTTCAGTAGACTTATAAAAAGAGGAGCTGAACGCTCCTCTTTATTCTGTGCGAATTAGATTAGAAAGTTTCAGCAGCAGAAACCTTATTTTTTAACAGTGCCGGTGCTTTAAAGCGTTCACCATATTTTTTTTCCAGTACATTGGCACGTGCCAAGGCCTTCGCCAGTCCATACTGATTTAAATACTGCACTGCACCACCGGTCCAGGCAGGGAAGCCAATGCCAAAGATCGAGCCAATATTTCCTTCTGCAGTTGACTGCAACACGCCTTCTTCCAGGCAACGTACGGTATCCAGTGCCTGTACAAACAGGAAGCGTTCAATCATCTCCTGCTCAGAAATCTCGGTATTTTTATTCCAGTGACTGAGGCCTGACCAGAGTTGTTTTTTCCCACCTTCAGGATAGTCATAAAAGCCCGCGCCAGCTGCCTTTCCTTTGCGATTAAACTGGTGAATCATGGTTTGAATGACTGCATCGGCAGGTGAGGCCTGACGTTCTTTACCTTCTGCCTGAAGTACCTTGCGCGTTTCATTGCTAACATGCTCGGTCAGGGTTAAGGACACTTCATCCTGAACTGCCAATGGACCAACGGGCATACCAGCTTTTAAAGCAGCCATTTCAATACGTGCTGGATGCACACCTTCTGACAGCAGACGCAAACCTTCTTGTACAAAAGTACCAAAGACACGGCTAGTAAAGAAACCACGACTGTCATTCACGACGATTGGCAACTTGCCGATCTGCTGCACGAAATCAAAAGCTTTGGCGAGGGTTTCGTCTAAGGTATTTTGCCCCCTGATGATTTCTACCAGCTGCATTTTATCCACCGGACTAAAGAAATGCAGACCGATAAATTTATCTTGATCCTTACTTGCCTGTGCCAGATTGCTAATTGGTAAGGTCGAAGTATTTGATGCCATTACGCCGTCGGCAGCCAGATATTGTTCTGCTTCCTGAATCACCTGAGCTTTCAGTTCCTGATTTTCAAAGACCGCTTCGATGATCAGGTCACAGCCCGTCAAATCTTCTGTGTTTGCAGTGGGATGAATCAGATTTAAAATCTGTTCGCGCTGTCCAGCTGTAAGTCGACCTTGACTGACTTTCTTGTCCAGCAGTTTCTGGCTATAGGCTTTGCCTTTTTCAGCAGCTTCGATCGAGATATCTTTTAGAACGACCTGAATACCTCTGCTGGCGGTGACATAAGCAATTCCAGCGCCCATCATCCCTGCACCCAAAATCCCAACTTTCTTGGCTTGCCATTTGGCACAATCTTTTGGGCGATGAACCCCGGATTTAATACTGTTCATGCCATGCCAGAAGGTGCCGATCATGTTTTTCGATATCTGACCGGTCGCCAGATAGGTGAAATAACGGGATTCAATACGGAGGGCTGTATCGACATCGACCTGCGCACCTTCAACTGCTGCAGACATAATCGCTTCAGGTGCTGGATAACAAGCTTTGGTTTTATCACGTAGCATCGCAGGAGCAATTGCCAGCATTTGTGCCACTGCTGGCGTGGATGGTGAGCCGCCTGGAATCTTGTAGCCTTTTTCATCAAAAGGTTGTACGGATTTAGGATGGGCTTTAATGCATACAACTGCTTTTTCCAGCAGCTCATCAGGGCTATCAGCCGTGTCATGAATCAAGCCCAATGCTTTAGCTTTTTCTACACCGAGCTGCTTACCTTCCATCAATAAAGGAAGAGCGGTTTGCAAACCCAGCAAACGAACAGTGCGGACTATGCCGCCACCACCGGGTAGCAGACCTAAAGTCACTTCAGGTAAACCAAATTTGCTTTTTGGATCATTCAAGGCAATCCGGTGGTGGGCACACAGGGCAATTTCCCAGCCACCGCCAAGAGCGGTGCCGTTCAAGGCTGCAACCACCGGAATACCACGGGTTTCGATATAGCGCAGCTGTACTTTCATCTCTTCAATCATGTTGAAGAATTCAGTGGCATGTTCTGGTGTAGCTTGAATCAGTTCATCCAGATCACCGCCAGCGAAAAAAGTCTTTTTGGCTGAACGGAAAATAATTCCGGAAATTTCATCATCTACTTTAAGCCTATCGACAACTTCGCTAAGTGCAGTGCGAAAGTCGGCATTCATGGTGTTAGCAGACTGGTTTGGAGAGTCAAAAGTCAGAACAACAATATTGTCCGCTGTTTTTTCAAATTGAATGGCGCTCATGGTTCTCTCCTTAAACCAGTTCAATAATAGTGGCAATACCCATGCCGCCACCGACGCATAAAGTTGCTAATCCACGTTTTTTACCCTGGCGTTCCAGCTCATCTAACAAAGTACCGAGAATCATGGCACCGGTTGCACCCAGTGGATGTCCCATGGCAATGGCGCCACCGTTAACATTGACTTTGGCTGGATCAACGTTGAGTTCTTTAATAAAGCGCATAACGACTGCGGCGAAGGCTTCATTGACCTCAAACAGGTCAATATCATCAATGCTGAGACCAGCTTTAGCCAAAGCTTTACGTGCAGCCGGGGCAGGGCCGGTGAGCATAATGGTTGGATCAGCGCCCACCAGAGCCGTTGACAAGACTTTGGCACGCGGTTTCAGGTTCTGCTCTTTAACAGCCTGTTCTGAAGCAAGCAGGACCAAGGCAGCACCATCCACGATGCCAGAAGAATTTCCCGCATGGTGCACATGATTGACTGTACCGACTTCTGGATATTTTTGCAGGGCAATTGCATCAAAGCCCATCTGTCCCATGGTGGCAAAGCTTGGGTTGAGTTTGCTGAGTGTTTCAATTGTCGTATTGGGTTTAATGAACTCATCTTTATCCAGAATCACCACACCAGCTTTATCTTTAACTGGCACAATCGATTTATCAAAATGACCACTGGCCTGAGCTGTTGCCGCTTTTTTCTGGGACTGTTCTGCAAAACTATCTACATCATCACGGCTATAACCATCAATGGTCGCGATCAGGTCGGCACCAATGCCTTGTGGAATAAAATCACAAGCCATATTGGTTTCAGGATCGAGCGCCCAAGGGCCGCCATCCGAACCCATCGGTACGCGGGACATGGATTCGACTCCACCCGCAACCACTAAATCCTCCCAACCTGAACGGACTTTTTGTGCGGCCATATTGACTGCTTCCAGACCAGAAGCGCAGAAACGGTTAATCTGTACACCAGCCACATCGTTATCCCAACCCGCTGCAATTGCTGCAGTTTTGGCAATATCAGCACCTTGGTCACCAATCGGAGTGACACAGCCCAAGACAATGTCATCAACCTTGGAGGTATCTAAGGAATGACGCTCTTTCAGTTCATTGAGCAGGGTAGTGAGTAAACTGATCGGTTTGACTTCATACAAGGATCCATCCTTTTTTCCCTTGCCACGTGGTGTGCGAATGGCATCGATGATATAGGCCTCGCTCATACAATTTCCCTTTTTTGAATGAATAAGATTTGTTCTAATCATTTTGAGTGTAATGATTCTTTAACTAAGCGCAATGACGAGAACGGACCAGGTCATTTGAGCAATCTGGTCAATGGCGATGATTCAAGAAAAAGATCAGACGAAAAAATGCCCAAGTCTGGAGCTTGGGCATGAACTGAGATTAGCAAAAGAGCTAATATTGAATATGAAGAGAATGTGGCTTAATGGTAACCATGTAATTGGCGATATAAACCTGGTGTTACACCGGTCCATTTTTTGAAAGCACGATGGAAGGTGCTGGTTTCACTAAAACCAACTTGCTGCGCGACATCTTCCAGGGTTAAATCTGGATTTAACAAGAGGTGGATGGCAGCATCTCGACGCAGTGCATCTTTAACGCCTTGATAACTCTTGCCTTCAGCAGCCAGACGACGACGTAAAGTTTGTGGAGATAGATATAGCATGGAAGCGACATCATTCAGCGTCGGCATTTCTTCGCCGATCTGGCTCTTCAGTACATCACGAATACGGGAGGTTAGAGAGTTGGTATTTTTGAATTTTACCAACAGTTGAGCAGGTGCAGCTTTCAGGAACTCTTCCAAGGTTTCTTCATTCTGACGGATGGGTAAATCGAGATAATCCGCTGCAAAAGTAATTTCAGTACGTGGCGCGTCAAACTGCATCACGGGTGCAAAAAATAATGCGTCATACTCATCCGCATGATTTGGACGTGGATAGCTGAAATGTACACGTTCCAATGGAAGGCGGCGTTCAATCAACCACGAAGCCAGACCATGCCAGATCATTAGCATGCTTTCAGTGATGAAATGATCCGGGTCCATCTCTTTCGGAATTTGAGGGACTAAACGTGCTTCATGCTTGTCACGTTCCAGTGTCACCGCCCAGTCATCGCCAAACAGCTTGTAGAACTGGGAAGAAAGTTCCAGCGCATCACCTAAAGTTTTAGCATGGATGATCAGCTGACACATGATTGCAAATGTGCCCAGACGGCGAGGCTGTTTGTCAAAGCCGACATGCTCGTCCTGTGTCACCATCCACAGCATTTTAATAAAACGGGTATATTGTTCTGGCGAGATACGGGCCTTAGGCTGATGCAGAAGTTCAGCTTCAATACCAACATGAGACAATAACGTATCGACGTCCATGCCGAGACGCTTCACGCCGTAGAGTGCAGCGTTAACGAAATGGATACTGATCGTATCGCGACTCATGTTTAATCCTTCAGTCTCTTTGATGTTCACTAATGCTTGACCTAATTGACAACAAATAATAAATCAATGGCAATTTACAAAATCGGATTTGCCATTTGTTACATATTAAATTGCCGAAATGATCAAGGTAAATGGCTGAACATGACATTGTTTTTGTGTGTTTATGTTTCTAATATGCATAAAAAACCATCATAAATAGAGTAATTATTCTAATGTCCTATGCATTAAAAGGATTGAAAGTCCTCGATTTTTCTACACTTTTACCTGGTCCTTTTGCCACCATGTACTTGGCAGACCTCGGTGCCGAGGTTGTGCATATTGAATCACCAACACGTCCTGACCTATTGCGATTAGTGCCACCATACGCACATGGACAGGCAACTGCACACAATTATTTGAATCGTAACAAACAATCTATCACGCTGGATCTTAAAAATCGTGACTGTATCGAACAGATCAAAACCAGGATTTCGGACTATGACATCGTGGTTGAACAGTTCCGTCCCGGCGTAATGCAACGTTTGGGACTGGATTACGCCACCTTGGCTGAAATCAATCCGCGACTTATTTATTGTTCCATTACTGGCTATGGGCAAACTGGTTCTTATAAAGATAAGGCCGGGCATGATATTAACTACTTGGCCTTATCCGGAATTGCCGGACATAGCGGTCGGGTTCAGGGTGGTCCACCGGCTTTAGGTATTCAGGTCGCTGATGTTGCTGGCGGTTCCATGCATGCGATTATCGCTATCCTGGCAGCGGTGATTGAGCGCCAGCGTAGCGGAATGGGACAGTATATTGATATTTCCATGACCGATTGTGCGGTGACCTTAAATAATATGGCAGCCGCCGCCAGTCTGGCAGCAGATGTGCATGCCCAGCCTGAGTCCGGTCATCTTAATGGGGGGGCTTTTTATGACTATTATCAAACCCAAGACGGTCGTTATCTTTCTATTGGCAGTTTAGAGCCCCAATTTATGCAGGGTTTGGCACAGGCATTGCAGTTGCCAGTTCTGTTAGAAAAAGGTTCATCCTTAGATGCTCAAGACCAGAAAGAAGTGAAGGCAGCGATTCAAGAGAAAATTCGCAGTAAAACTCTGAATGAGTGGCAGACTATATTTGCTGCTTTAGATGTGTGTGTGGAGCCGGTATTACACCTTGATGAAGCCTTAACTTCACAACTGGCACAAGAGCGGGGCTGGGTGGTGCATGTTCCAGTCAAAGCAGGGGAGCAGGAGACTGAGCCACAGCTGGCCTGTCCAATCAAATTTTCCCGTTCCAGCTCACGCTATGATTTTATGGGACAGGCACTAGGCGAATCTGAACAGTGGTAAGTTTTTGGATCTTTTAATGATTATTTATTGATCAGTAGAGGTGAGCTGCTTTTATATGAAAATAAATGCTAAAGATTTAAAAAATAAATCATTATTCGTTGAAAAGGAGTTTTGCTCGACAAATCCTTTAAATCACTGAATTTCTGGTAGGCTTATCAATAAAATCGCTATGAAATATGTATAAAAAGCATTTTATTGATAGTTTTAATCTCGTTATCCTTGCCGACGATATAATAGAAACTACTAGCTGTACGCCATGTATTTATATACTGATTTCGATCAGCAACTGATTAATGAACGTGTTGCACAGTTCCGTGACCAGACGGAACGTTATTTAGCGGGCAAATTGACGGAAGATGAATACCGTCCGCTCCGCCTTCAAAATGGCCTATATGTACAACGTTATGCGCCAATGCTGCGTGTAGCAGTACCGTATGGTCTGATGAACTCTAAACAGTTACGTAAAATTGCGGAACTGGCAAAAGAATATGACCGTGGTTATGCACACGTATCAACACGTCAAAACTTCCAGTTCAACTGGCCTGCACTGGAAAATGTGCCAGATATGCTGCAAGAATTGGCATCAGTACAAATGCATGCGATTCAGACATCAGGTAACTGTATCCGTAATACGACGACTGACCAATATGCTGGTGTCGTTGCAGGCGAGATTGCAGATCCGCGTCCAACATGTGAATTGATCCGTCAATGGTCTACTTTCCACCCGGAATTTGCTTTCTTGCCACGTAAGTTCAAGATTGCTGTTTCAGCACTGGAAGAGATCGACCGTGCAGCAACTTCATTCCACGATATCGGTGTATATATCGTAAAAAATGAAGCGGGTGAGATGGGCTATAAAATCAAAGTCGGTGGTGGTCTAGGCCGTACACCAATTATTGGTAGCTTTATCCGTGACTTCCTTCCACGTGAAGACCTGATTGCATACCTTGAAGCTGTACTTCGTGTATACAACTTGCATGGTCGTCGTGACAACAAATATAAAGCGCGTATCAAAATCTTAGTAAAAGCACTGACACCTGAAGTATTTGCTGAGAAAGTAGAAGCGGAATTTGCACATACCATTAAAACATTGAAAATCGATGCTGAAACCTTGGCAAAAATGGATGAGAACTTCACGCCATTTGCTTATCAAGATTATGCAGATGAAGATTTCTCTGAACAGTTCGCGGCGCATCCGAAATTCAAGCAATGGTTCAATATCAATACCAATGCGCACAAAGTGAAAGGCTATCGTATCGTTACGATTTCACTGAAACGTGCAGGTGTGGCTCCTGGTGATGTAACCACTGAAGAGATGAACCTGATTGCAGATCTTGCAGACAAGTACACTTTTGGTGAATTACGCACGACTCATGAGCAAAATATTGCCCTTGTTGATGTCCCACAAAAAGACCTGTTCGAATTGTGGACGATCCTGGAACAAAACAATCTGGCACGCGCTCACATCGGCTTCTTGACGGACATCATTTGCTGCCCGGGCGGTGACTTCTGTTCATTGGCAAATGCAAAATCAATTCCGATTTCTGAAGCAATTTCACGTCGTTTCGATGATCTGGATACGATTTATAACCTTGGCAAAATCGACCTGAATATTTCAGGTTGTATGAATGCCTGTGGTCATCACCACGTCGGTAATATCGGTATTTTGGGTGTAGACAAAAAAGGTGCTGAATTCTACCAAATTACTTTAGGTGGTAATGCAGACCATGATGCATCGATTGGTGACATTCTTGGTCCATCATTTGCTGCTGAAGTAGTGCCGGATATCATCGAAGAAATCCTGAATACTTATCTTGACCTGCGTCAGGAAGGTGAAGAATTTATCGATACCTATCGTCGTGTTGGCATCCAACCATTCAAGGAGCGTGCATATGCTTAATACCGCACTACAAGTGCTCTCTAAAGATGGCACGATTGCAGACAATACTTATCAGTTAATTGGTGAAGATGGCGTATTGCCACAAGGTGATGTGGTTCTGACTGTTGAACAGTTAGAACAAATCGCCAATGTTCCGGGTAAAAAAGCACTGTACTTAACGGTAGATGCTTCTCCTGAAACCAATGAATTTCCACTTGATCAGTTGGATGCAATCTTTATCGAGTTTGCCGGTTTTAATGATGGCCGTGGTTATTCATTTGCAGCACTTCTTCGTCGCCAGGGTTTTCAGGGCGAGCTGCGTGCAACAGGTGATGTATTTAAAGACGTACTGAACTATATGAAGCGTTCGGGTTTCGATACTTTCGTGATTAAAGAAGGTAAAGATATTCAGGAAGCGGCAGCAGGTTTAAATGACTTTAGCAATCCGTACCAAGCATCCACAGCTGTGCCAAAACCGAACTATCAGACTGGAGCTTAATCCGTCTTCAGTTAAAAGCCTCCAAATGGAGGCTTTTTTATTTCTAGAAATTTGGACTACGTTCTTCTAATAGACAGTTAATCATCCACTGCACACCAAACTGATCGGTACAGGCACCGTAAAGTGCGCCCCAAAAAGTTTTTTCCAAAGGCATTTCAATTTGACCCTTGGCAGATAAAGCCTCAAACAGTCGTTGAGCTTCGGCTTGTTCACTAGCACTTAAAATAATTGCAATATAGTGATTGGTCCCTTTGGTAAAAGTAGGGGAGCTAGGACTGTCTAGCTTTTCATTAATATCTGATCCCATTAATTCAGTATATTCATTGATAGGAAGTGAAATATGCAAAATCTGGCTTCTATCCGTATCGGAGAGGTCAATGCCTTCCTGTCCGGGCATATCGCCATAACGGCTCAAATTAGAAAATTCACCACCAAACACTGAACGATAAAAAGTAAAAGCGGCTTCAGTTTCACCTTGGAAGTTGAGATAGTGATTAAATCGCATGGAGGTTTCCTTTTTTCTTGTTTTGATTCTCTCTAATTTACTCTTTGCAACGTGTCTGATTGATAAAGAAGCTTTATGAAAATGTAAGTAAGGGAATTCTTCTATTGATAGGATAATCAAGACAAAAATAATTTTTAGTTTAAGACCCGGTTTTAAATGATTGTTCGAGTAATGCTTTAGTAGACATCATTAAGGCCAGATTTTGGATTAATAAAAAAAGAGGGCTTTAAAAGCCCTCTTCAGTCGTTTGACTTTTTGAAAATTAGATTAGCTCAATCGCGACTGCAGTTGCTTCACCACCACCGATACATAGAGCTGCAACACCTTTCTTGCCGCCAGTGCGCTTTAAAGCATGGATCAAAGTCAGGATAATACGAGAACCTGTAGAACCCACTGGGTGACCTAGTGCACAAGCACCACCATTAATATTGACTTTTTCAGGATCAAGCTTGAACTCATCCATTGGACACATGGTGACCATGGCAAAGGCTTCATTAATTTCCCAAAGATCTACTTCTTCAGCTGTCCAGCCTGCTTTATCCAGTACTTTCTGAATAGCACCAACTGGAGCAATTGTAAACTCGGATGGATGCTGAGAGTTTGACGCATAGGCAACAATTTTTGCTAATGGGTTTAAATCTTGAGCTGCTGCATTGTCAGCAGAAGTTAAAACCAATGCAGAGGCACCATCAGAAATAGAGCTGGCATTTGCTGCAGTAATGGTACCATCTTTAGCAAAAGCAGGACGTAATGTTGGGATTTTATCAATATTGGCATTGAATGGCTGTTCGTCTTTATCAACCACTACATCACCTTTAC
Source organism: Acinetobacter sp. ACNIH3 (assembly GCF_002918965.1). Classification (NCBI taxonomy): domain Bacteria; kingdom Pseudomonadati; phylum Pseudomonadota; class Gammaproteobacteria; order Moraxellales; family Moraxellaceae; genus Acinetobacter; species Acinetobacter sp. ACNIH3. The sequence goes on from NZ_PQLP01000017.1 coordinate 19,641, forward strand.
GGGTGGAAACAGTGACTGGCACAATTTCATCTGCAAAGTAGCCTTCATTGACCGCAGTTTGTGCACGTTTTAATGAACGGATAGCGAAATCATCCATCTGTTCACGCGTATAACCTTTGGTATTTGCCATATCTTGGGCAAAAGAACCCATTAGGCGACCAGTTTCTGCATCTTCTAAACCGTCCAGGAACATATGGTCTTTAATTTCACCATGGCCCATACGGAAGCCGCCACGTGCTTTAGGTAATACATAGGGCGCATTGGTCATCGATTCCATTCCACCAGCAACTACATAAGTTGCAGAACCGGCCTTGATCATGTCAGCAGCTTGCATCACTGCTTTCATGCCTGAACCACAAAGCTTATTAATAGTTACAGCACCTGTGCTGTCTGGAAGACCAGCCTTACGCATTGCCTGACGGGCAGGACCCTGTTTTAAACCGGCAGGAAGAACACAACCCATAATGACTTCTTCGATGTCTGTTGGTTGTAAACCTGCACGTGCAATGGCTTCTTTGATCGTGACAGCACCTAGTTCAGGCGCAGTCACACCTGATAAGCTGCCTTGGAAGCCACCCATGGCTGTACGTGCACCATTGACAATTACGATGTCAGTCATTGTTGTATCTCCATATGAGTTTTAGTCTTTTATTCTCGACCTAAGCAGTATATTGAAAAAACTGCAAGATTAAAGCCTCAAAAAAATTGAATCATAAACCGGGCAGTTTTCTCAGCATGTACTCAGATTCTCTTTACGCAGATGCCCCATTTTGCTAAGTACAATTTTATAATAATGGGAATGCTGAAAAGAACAGTAGTAAAAGCTGCCATTGGAGCCGATAGGTAAATTGGTTTGAGCTTGATAGTTGACACTTGGGATACTTAAAGCACCTCTCCAATCCAGCTGTCCATATTTGAGCCTTAGATGATCAACATGCAGTACGGTTTCGCCGGCATCAACCTGTCTATTTTTATTTTGATCGACAAATACCAGCCAGGCATTGCTCCACTGATTTGTTTGACAGGTCGATAGATTTAATGTGGGACAAATCACAATATTCTGCCGTAATACTGCCGATTGACTGCGTGCATAGCGATTCACTGCTGTAATCTTCTGATAAATACTGTTAGCTTCTTGTTTTGACTGATATTCTTGAAACAGAGGAACTGCTAGGGTTGTAAGTATTGCAAGAGTGGAAATAACAACAATAAGCTCCACAATTGTGAACGCATTATTTCTTTTTATATACATGGTTTAACCTATTTATATATTATTTTTATTTGAAACATGCTATTAATTAGGCGTTTTTTAATGCTTTTTTTTATTTACCTAGTATTTTTGTACTTGAAATAGGAGAAAGCTGTTAAAATTAGGTAAGAGACAATAAGGTATTCACAATAAAAAATTGAGTAAAAATTTACCGAATTACAACGGAAATTGTAAGTAATTTTGTCAATAATTTACTTGATTAGATTAATCAAGCACTTGGAAAATTTATTCAGTGTTTGTATGATTCCCTGTGAATAGCTTAAAAATAAAACTGGGGTAAAAGAAGCCTATCTCAGGAAAGCCAATTTAGGCTTGAGCTTGAACAACAATTTGTTATCTCTGGAGGATAAATCCATGAAAATGAGTCGTATTGCTTTAGCAATGCTTGTAGCTGCTCCTTTCGCTGCTGCAAACGCAGGCGTAACTGTTACTCCATTACTGGTTGGTTATACTTGGCAAGATACAAAACACAACAACAGCTATGAAGATCATCTATATGGTGAAACTCCTGAGCTTCAAGACGACCTATTCGTAGGTGCTGCGCTTGGTGTTGAACTGACTCCATGGTTAGGCTTTGAAGCTGAATATAACCAAGTGAAAGGTGATATCGAAGACAGCGAAGCTTCTTACGGTGAGTATAAGCAAACTCAAATCAATGGTAACTTCTACGTTACTTCTGATCTGATCACTAAAAACTATGACAGCAAAATCAAACCATACGTACTTTTAGGTGCTGGTCACTACAAGTATGAATATGATTTAGATGGTGATGCGCGTCTTAAAGATGACGAAGGTACTTTAGGTAATGCTGGTCTAGGTGCTTTCTGGCGTTTAAACGATGCTCTGTCTCTACGTACAGAAGCTCGTGCAACTTATAACATTGACGAAGATTTCTGGAACTACACAGCGCTTGCTGGTTTAAACGTAGTTCTTGGTGGCCACTTGAAACCTGCTGCGCCAGTCGTAGAAGTTGCTCCAGTTGAACCAGTTGCTCCAGTTGCTCCAGCTCCACAAGAGTTGACTGAAGACCTGAACATGGAACTTCGTGTATTCTTTGATACAAACAAATCTAACATCAAAGATCAGTACAAACCAGAAATCGCGAAAGTTGCTGAAAAATTGGTTGAATATCCAAACGCAACTGCTCGTATCGAAGGTCACACTGACAACACTGGTCCACGTGCACTGAACGAACGTTTATCTCTTGCTCGTGCTAACTCTGTGAAATCTTCACTAGTTAACGAATACAACGTTGATGCTTCTCGTTTGTCTACTCAAGGTTTCGCTTGGGATCAACCGATTGCTGACAACAACACTAAAGAAGGTCGTGCTATGAACCGTCGTGTATTCGCGACTATTTCTGGTAGCCGTACTGTACTAGCTGAACAACCAGCTGCTCAATAATTCATTATTGAACACTGATTAAAAAAAGCGACTCTCTTATGAGTCGCTTTTTTTATTGCCCTGATTTGACTACACTGCATAGCCCTAAACCTGTTTTTGAGTCTGAGCATGAGTGTGGAACTTCCTGAAGATTTACAAAATCTGGAGGCCAATAGTGGCCTCTATGCGATCTGGATGATTTTTCATCACTATGGTATAGATCTGCATATTCCGGATCTGGTACAGCTCACACGCCATGATCCTGAAATGGGAACCTCCAGTATTGCGCTTGCAGTTGCTTTAAAAACACTGGGTTTGGATGTTCATTTTTATACTGAACATGACCCAGATAAACAGCCAATTGAAATTGAGTTCTATCAACAAGCATCTCGTTTACAAATCCCGGTTATAGAACAGCCATTGTCTTATGCAGACATTCAGGAAAATGTAGAAGCTGGTCGTTTTGTGATTGTGTTCTATGACACCCTGGAGGGAGTAGGGAATCATTCTTTGGTGTACGAAATCAATAAAAGTGAAATCAGCTTCTTTGACAGTTTTGAGTCCATGCCGAAAGAGGTGTTTGAACAGCAGCGTCGAGTAGAGGGGATTTGTCAGCAAACTATTATCATTGATGATCGGAATTTTGTTATGCGCCACAGTTAATACAATAAAAAAGCAGCCTGAATGGCACTGCTGTCCCATAGTTTGCTTTAAATAAAAAAACCTGAGTCCTAACAGTTAAAATATGAGTGCAAACAAACACTTTAACGACCAGGATTCAGGTTTTGTCCCATCAGAATACCGTATTTCATGAGCTAATTAAACCTGTTGTGCGACAGGATTTTGAACAACTTGCTAAAGTACACCATGTTGGACAGAAATTTAGAGCGGCTTCCCGGTGGGATCAGTTTATTGCCATATTGATGTCTCAATTCTCTTGTAGGCAAAGTCTGAGAGATATTCAATCCAATTTGGAGTGCCAACAGGAAAAGCTAAGTCATCTCGGAGCAAAGTCTATTCCCCGAAGCACGCTGGCACGAATCAATGAGCAGCAGCCTGCTGCCTTGTATCAACAGCTATTTTACAAGTTGCTTAAATACTATGAACACTCAAAAGTAGCTCATAAATTTCGCTTTAAGAATCCCTTGTATTCCTTGGATGCCAGTCATATTGACCTGTCGCTTTCCTTATGTGAATGGGCCAAAGTTCACGACTCAAAAGCCAGCATGAAACTCAGTATAGGATTGAATCACAGCAATGATATTCCTGAGTTTGTTGCAGTTGAAAATGGCAAAGAAAATGACATGGTACAAGGCCGCTAATTCCAGTTTCCTGCTGGCAGCATTGTAGTTTTTGATAAAGGCTATGTCGATTACCAATGGTATGCAAATCTGACTGCTCAAAACATTGGATTTGTCACACGTTTTAGGCCTAAATCTGTGTATCAGGTGATCCAGCAACATCCAGTGCTTGAATCCAAAGGTATTCTAAAAGATGAAACCATTCAGCTGAATAGCGCACATGCCCTAAAAAGAAAAGCCCCAGTGTTAAGAAGAATTGAATATAGAGATCAGCAAAGTGGCAAGCACTTTAGCTTTCTCAGCAATAACTTTCATTTAGCCGCCTCCACCATTGCGGCGATTTATAAAGATCGTTGGAAAGTTGAGCTGTTCTTTAAGGCGATTAAGCAGAATCTCAAATTAAAAGCGTTTCTAGGCCGCAGCAGGAACGCAATTCAGACACAAATCTGGATTGCGATGATCGCCTATTTATTGGTGAGTTTCGCTCAACATTTAGGAAAAACAGGTTGGACAGTTCAACGTTTACTCAGAATAATTCAAGTGAACTTGTTTGAAAGAAGAACTTTAAAAGCTTTATTTTCACCCGATAAAATACCCATAAAACAAGAGGAAGCTCATTTGAGCTTCCTCTTGTGAAAAATTGTGGGACAGCAATGGCCTGAATGGCTGCTTTTTCAGATCAAAAATTATTCATGATCTATCTTCATCGGCCGAACATCCATCTCTTTATAAGAAATGAGTCTGGTATTGTGTTTCCATTTATAACCTAACCAGATCGCCAAGAATAAGAAAATACCAATGTAAGTAGAAAGTACTGCAAGCCATTCACCATTCAGTACTGCCTGATAGTTTTGCCCCAGGACCACAATCGCACACAGCACAAAAGCAAACCATGGCGCAAACGGGAAGAACTTGGCGCGATACGCCAGATCCTCAAGTTTATAACCTTGAGCCAGATATCCTTTACGGAAACGATAATGAGATATTGCAATACCCAACCATACAATAAATCCACACATACCAGACATATTCAGTAGCCAGTTAAATACTTCCTGTTCACCAATAAATGTTGTCAGAAAACATAAGGCTGCGATTGCAGTGGTGGCATATAGTGCATTCATTGGCACACCGCGCGCATCCAGACGACCAAACAATTTTGGTGCACTGCCTTTACGTGCCATATCAAACAGCATACGGGTAGAGGAGTACATGCCCGAGTTACCCGCAGACAGAATTGCAGTTAAAATCACCGCATTCATCACACTGGCAGCAAAGGCGAAACCAGCTTGTTCATATAGCAAAGTGAAAGGCGAAAGCGCAATATCTTCACTAGACGCTGCCTGTAAAAGACGTGGGTCATCATAAGCAATCAGGGTGCCAATAATGAAAATACACACAATATAGAATAACAGGATACGCCAGAAAATTTGCTTGATTGCTACTGGAATGGTTTTCTGTGGATCTTTAGATTCACCTGCAGCAACACCAACCATTTCAGTCCCCTGGAAGGAGAATCCGGCAATCATTGCCACCCCAATCAGAGCAGATAAACCACCCACAAATGGTGCTTCACCTTTGGTCCAGTTGGCAAATGTAGCAACCTCAGGAGTTAACATGATTTTTGCAATCATGAAGATACCAATGATGATAAACGCAATAATCGCCAGCACTTTGATTAAGGAGAAGAAAAATTCAGATTCACCAAAGCCTTTTACCGTCAGTGCATTAATCCCGAAGACCACCGCCAGGAACAGGGCACTCCAGTAAAAACCAGGAATATCCGGAAACCAGAATTTCATGATGAACTGGACTGCGACCAGCTCAAAGGCTACGGTGATTGCCCAGTTATACCAGTAGTTCCAGCCTAAAGCGAAACCAAAACCGCCTTCGACATATTTAGTACCGTAGGTAAAGAAAGCACCTGAAGTCGGATTATGGGTTGCAAGCTCCCCCAAGCTGGTCATCAGGAAGTAAATCATGACACCAATGAGCGCATACGCAAGTAATGCACCACCTGGTCCGGCATTGGCAATGGTTGCACCTGACGCCAGGAACAAACCTGTACCAATTGATCCACCGATGGCGATCATATTCAGATGACGAGCACTTAGCTTACGCTGCAGCTGTGTGCTGTTTTGGGTTTCGCTCATCATGATTCCTTAACATTTTTTTGAGTGCTGGCGAAAAGCACCTTGAAGCCTTGTTGATCAGTTTTGACTGTGCACTGGCCAAAACTTTGCTCAATTAAAATCGGGTAATTTAAAAAGCGGTTCGCCACAATCCATAATTCACCACCAGATTTGAGATGACGACGTGAAGTCTTGCACAGATTTTCACTGGCATCATAGTTGGTCTGAATGCCTTGATGGAAGGGTGGATTACTGACGATGGCGTGCAAAAATAATGGTGCATCTTCAATCCCGCTCACTGCCTTAATTTCAAGTTGCTCAGGCTCAAGCTGATTTTTCTCAAAAGTCATTTTAGTAGAGGCTAATGCAAAAGCATCTACATCTAAGGCAAAGATACGATTGTTCGGATTGAGCTTGGCAAGATAGGCACTAATGACGCCGGCACCACAGCCAAAGTCGGCAATTTTACCTGAAGTCACTTCAGACAGGTAGGGCAGGAAAACTGCTGTACCGACATCCAGATGATTCTGGCTAAATACACCAGGGAGTGCACAAATCTGTAAATCGCCTTTGGGAGTGGAGACGCTATAGGTTTGTGCCCAGTCAGCTAATGCTCTTTTCTCGACGTTGCAGTCTAGTGTCAATTGCCATAATTGGCAATGTCGTGCGCTATCGAGTTTGAGGCTTTTACCATAGGGTTGCAGCTGTTTTGCCGCGCGTTCCACGCCACCTTTTTTCTCACCTACCAAAAATACCTGGCTGCCTTGTTTTAGGTAAACCGCTACATTGTGAATCAGGTAATTAAGTAATTCTCTGGATTTTGGAACAAAGATTACAGCCTGATCAAATTCACCTTCAGGAAATTCTGCACCAAAATGTACATTGGCTTGCTGGGCCTGAAAATACAGGTAGTCATTATAATTCCATGTCCACACTGCAGCCTGAATGGATTGATCAAATTCAGCCAGCAGATGATCCGTTGGAGGATTAATCAGCAGTACACGACCCGACAAATAATCATATTGTCTTAATAAGACTTCGCTTTTAGCATCCATAGGAATCTCTCCAATAGAAAAACACTGTCCAAGTTCAACTCAGACAGTGTTTTCTAGACATGAACTTACTTCTTTGTTTCAGGAAGTACAATATTTAGAATCAAGGCCGCAATACCGCCGGTCGCAACACCAGAACTAAAGATATTACGGAATAATTCAGGAAGATGTTCCAGAATCTGTGGAACCTGCGCCACACCCAAACCTAATGCAAGAGAAATGGCAATGATCAGTAGAGCACGACGGTCCAGGTGAATACCAGACAGAATGTTAATACCAGAGGCAGCGACTGCACCAAACATCACCATCACTGCGCCGCCAAGCACAGCTTGAGGAACCGCCTGAATCACGCCAGCCACTGCTGGAAGTAAACCCAGAATGACTAAAAGTGCTGCAATCCAGATGCCGACATAACGGCTCGCTACACCAGTCAATTGAATCACACCGTTATTTTGTGCAAATACAGAACTTGGGAATGTATTGAATAAACCCGCAAGTAAAGAGTTCGCCCCATTCACTAACACGCCACCTTTAATACGCTTCATCCAGGTCGGGCCATCGACTGGCTGGTTAGAGAGTTTAGATGTTGCAGTAATGTCACCAATCGCTTCTAGCGAAGTCACCAAATAAATAAACGCCATTGGAATGAATAAGCTCCAAGAGAAGCTTAATCCAAAATGCATTGGTGTCGGGATCTGAACCAGTGGAGCATCTTTTAAGCCTTCAAAGTTCAGGTGACCCATAAAGCCAGCAAGAATATAACCGACAACCAGTGCGATCAGAATTGCCGAACTTTTTACCCAGGTAATGCGCACACGATTCAGTAAAATAATCAGTGCCAGAACTGTACATGACATGATCAGGTTGTCAGCATTAGCAAAGGTTTTATCATTCATGGCCTGATAACCACCACCCATGCTGATTAGGCCTTCTTTAATTAAAGTCAGACCAATCAGTAAAACCACAATCCCTGTTACTAAAGGTGTGATCAGCTTTTTAATCCATGGCAGGATTTGCGATACGCCCATTTCAATAAATGAACCTGCAATTACCACACCAAAGATCGAAGCCATGACAGCTTCTACGGGTGTACCGGCAGCAACCATCGCCGAACCGATCCCAATGATTGGGCCAATAAAGTTGAAACTTGTACCCTGAACAATCAGCAAGCCTGCACCAAAGGGACCCACTTTCTTGGATTGTAAAAAAGTCGCGATCCCTGAAATTACCAATGACATGGATAAAATCATGTTAGTGTCTTCTTTAGAGACACCTAGTGCCAGACAAATGAGCAGGCCAGGGGTCACAATTGGGACAATAATGGCCAATAAATGCTGGAATGCTGCTAGAAATGCGATAAATGGTTTAGGGCGATCTTCAAGGCCGTACACGAGGTCAAGTTGATCTTTGGAAGGAGGAGATTGATTAAAAACAGACATGTGTCAATGCAAATTAAGGCTGGGTGGCGCTATTCTAATCGAGTTACACGTCATTACAAAAGGCATTGGAAAAAAAATTGACGAAGTCAACAAACTGTCACTGTCAAAACTTTGTATTTTTCTGTATAATTTGCCCTCAAATTTAATACGTATCGAATTTACATGTCAGATATTAAAACTCTCCGTAACATCGCCATTATTGCGCACGTCGATCATGGTAAAACCACTCTTGTAGACAAACTTTTGCAACAATCAGGTGCTCTCGGTGATCGCGCGGGTGAGATCGAGCGTGTCATGGATTCTGGCGCTATTGAAAGTGAACGTGGTATTACCATTCTTGCAAAAAACACTGCAATCAAATGGACTGATGCACGTACTAACACAGAATATCGCATTAACATCGTGGACACCCCGGGACACGCCGACTTCGGTGGTGAAGTTGAACGTGTTCTTTCTATGGTGGACTGCGTATTGCTTCTTGTAGACTCACAAGAAGGTCCAATGCCACAAACTCGTTTCGTAACGCAAAAAGCGTTCGCACGTGGTTTAAAACCAATTGTCATTATCAACAAAGTCGACAAGCCAAGCGCACGTCCTGACTGGGTAATTGACCAAGTATTCGATTTATTCGATAACTTAGGCGGTACTGACGAACAGTTAGACTTCCCGGTTGTATATGCATCTGGTCTTCGTGGTGTAGCGGGTCCTTCTCCTGAAGAACTTGCTGACGATATGACGCCGTTGTTCCAAACAATCGTAGACATTGTTGAACCACCAGCAGTTGACGTTGATGGTCCATTCCAAATGCAAGTGTCTTCACTTGACTATAACAGCTTCGTAGGTGTAATCGGTGTTGGTCGTATCCAACGCGGTTCAGTGAAATTAAACACGCCTGTGACTGTGATCGACAAAGAAGGTAACACTCGTAACGGCCGTATCTTGAAAATCATGGGTTACCATGGTTTAGAGCGTGTTGATGTTGAATCTGCTCAAGCAGGCGACATCGTTTGTATCACTGGTATTGATGCACTCAACATTTCTGACACAATCTGTGATCCGAAAGCAGTTGAAGCACTTCCAGCACTTTCTGTAGACGAGCCTACAGTGTCTATGACCTTCCAGGTCAACAACTCACCGTTTGCTGGTAAAGAAGGTAAATTTGTAACTTCACGTAATATCCGTGAACGTCTTGACCGCGAATTGATCCACAACGTAGCACTTCGTGTTGAAGACACTGACAGTCCAGACCGTTTCAAAGTATCTGGTCGTGGTGAGCTTCACCTTTCAGTTTTAATTGAAAACATGCGTCGTGAAGGCTTTGAAATGGGCGTATCTCGTCCACAAGTTATCATCAAAGAAATTGATGGTGAAAAACAAGAGCCATATGAAAACGTAACGTTTGACGTTGAAGAACAGCACCAAGGCGCTGTAATGGAGCAAATGGGTCACCGTAAAGGCGAAATGACCAATATGGAAGTTGACGGTAAAGGCCGTATCCGTATTGAAGCAACTGTACCTTCACGTGGTTTGATCGGTTTCCGTTCAGAATTCCTGACCATGACTTCTGGTACGGGTATTATGACGTCTAGCTTCTCGCATTATGGTCCAATGAAACAAGGTACTGTTGCGAAACGTCAAAACGGTGTACTGATTTCTATGGTTCAAGGTACTTGCTTGGGCTATGCATTGTTTACGCTGCAAGACCGTGGTCGTCTATTCGCTAAACCACAGTTAGAAGTTTATGAAGGCATGATCGTGGGTATTAACTCACGTTCTGATGACATGGTTGTTAACCCAACTAAAGCAAAACAGTTAACCAACGTACGTGCCTCTGGTACTGATGATGCGTTAACACTCGTTCCTGCAATTGAATACACGCTAGAACAAGCGCTTGAATTCATTGAAGATGACGAGCTTGTTGAAGTAACACCAAAGTCAATCCGTATCCGTAAGCGTTACCTGACTGAAAACGAACGTAAGCGTAACCGTGCTAAATAAGTTCGATTACTAATAGTTTAAAAAACCGCTGACATTGTTCAGCGGTTTTTTTATATATCTAGATAAGGTTGGACAAGATTACATAAACCTGATCAATTAGGCTTAAATAGAAATATATAACTCCTGTATAATCTATCGCAAAATTGAAAATTGTATAAGAAACAGGTGACTTTATGAGTATTATTCAAGAATTTAAGGAATTTGCGGTTAAGGGCAATGTCATGGATCTCGCAGTCGGTGTGATCATTGGTGGCGCCTTCGGTAAGATTATTGACTCGATGGTAAAAGACGTCATCATGCCTTTAGTGAGCTGGATTCTAGGTGGGGATGTCGACTATTCCAACTGGTTTGTTGTATTAGGAGATAATCCAAACAATATAAGCAACCTGGCTGCTGCACAGGCAGCGGGGCTGAATGTTCTTGCTTATGGTAATTTCCTGACGATTCTAATTAACTTCCTGTTATTGGCATGGGTTGTATTCTGTTTAGTAAAACTAATGAACAAACTGCGTCGTAAACAAGAGGTAGACCCAGAGCCAGCAGCAACACCGGAAGATGTTGCATTATTACGTGAAATTCGTGATGAGTTAAAAAAACGACCTGAAGCTTAAGCTTCCTGGATTAAAAACGGCGCTTAAGGCGCCGTTTTTTATTTAATTCCTTCCAATCTCTTTCCTAAAGGGAGGAGAAGTTCCCCTTTACTTATAGAGGGATTTAGGAGGATTAAAAATCCATTCGGAACTTGATTTCTAGCAAATGAAAACCAAACTGACTTTTCACTGGTCCATGCAAAACACGTTCTGCAGCAGTAAAAACCAGTTTATCAATCACTGGGACCAGCTGACCTTTTTTCACTTCACCCAGTTCACCACCACGTTTAGCTGAATTACAGGTCGAATATTGTTTAGCGATCTTGGCAAAATCTGCGTCTGCTAGAATCTTTTTCTTGAGCTGTTCGGCAGTTTCTTTATCTTTGACCAGAATATGACGGACGATTGCAGTCTTCATTAGTTTTTACCTCGTACAGCTGCTACACGTTTGCTAGAAAGCTTTACCTTCTTTAGCGGCTGGCATTCAGGACAGTAGACAGATGCACGTTGTCCCAACTTGATATTTTCCAGCGTGGTTTCACAGTTCACACACATTTCCCCGGCACGGCCATAAGCCAGCAGCGTTTGCTGGAAATAGCCATTTTCTCCCATGGCATTGGTATAGTCGCGTAAGGTTGAGCCACCCAGATCAATCGCCTGTTTTAAAATACGCTTAATTTCAATGACCAGCTTTTCAATCTGCTCAAAACTCAAGGTAGAGGCAGGTTGTGCAGGATGAATGCCCATATTGAATAGGCTTTCGGTTGCATAAATATTGCCTACACCCACGACAACATGGTTATCCATAATTGCAACTTTGGTGCCAACATTTTTATTTTTTAATTTTTCAAATAGATATTCAGCATTAAAACTATCACTGAGTGGCTCTGGCCCAAGTATATCAATCAGCTTGCTTTGAGACTGTGCATCTAACCACAGGATGCAGCCGAAACGGCGTGGGTCATGATAGCGCAGCTGGATATCTTCAAACTGAATAATCAGATGATCATGCTTACGCAATTCTTCACTGGCTTCACATAAGCGAAAACTGCCTGACATGCCTAAATGCCATAGCATCGTATCCTGTTCAAATTGCGCCAGAATATATTTGGAACGACGTGTCAGTTGAATCAGGCGCTGTCCTTGCAGACGAGCAATATCCTCAGGAATCGGCCAGCGTAAGCTTGACTGACGCACCTCCACGTATAGAACTTTCTGATCAAGGAGAGGCAGGAGACTGGTTTTGGTGGTTTCAACTTCTGGTAATTCAGGCATAACATTTAGCAGCTAATATCATGAGGCTAATATTGGGCGTTTTATAGTTGAATGCAAGTCCTGTTTAAAAGAGAACTGAAAATTGAAGATGGAAATTTATTTTAACAATTGTTTAAAAAATACACTTTAATATCAGGTGTATTTTTACTGTTAGGTTTAAAGAGAAACGGATTTTAGATCTTATTAAGTAATTAAATACCTGAAAAATATACATTATATAAATTAAATTTTATATAAAATATTATTTCTTATAACTTAAAGTTTTACCAATAATAAAAAAAATGCTGTGTATTTAAGTGAAAAGTTATGTAACGTTCTGTATCAAGTCATACAGGGCAAGTCTCAGGCTGCCTTTACTCTCTCCGTATGTTTAGGTTTTATATGAAAAAGTTAAGTCTAGCTTTACTGCCATTCATGGTAGCCATGACTTCAGCTCAAGCTGAATCTGCATTTGACCCTCAAGGGCAGTACCTGTTAGGGGACTGGGATGGGAAGCGTACAGAACTTGCCCAGCAAGGTATTAAGTTTGAGGCAAATATACTGACAGATACGGCTTATCTGGCAGAGGGTGGCCGTAATGAAGGAGCAGATCCATTAACTTCTGCACAGTTATGGTTAGGTACCCAGTTAGATATGGAAAAACTGGCAGGCTGGGATGGTGTAACTGTTCGTGCAGTCGCTACCGCACGTCAAGGCCAAAGTACTTCAGTGCGTGATTTACAAGGAAATGCTCCTCACATGGCCAATGTTCAAGGTACTTTTGGTCGTGGTAACCAGGACAGTCGTTTAAGCGAACTGTCAATTGAGAAGACCTTCAAAGACCAAGGATTGAGTATTAAAGCAGGTCGCTTAGGTCTGGGTATGGACTTTAATGTCATGGCTTGTGATTTTGCCAGTACAGCATTCTGCGCTGCACAGATGGGTAAATGGCAGGGTAATATCTGGATGAATACCCCGGTATCTCAATGGGGGGCACGCGTTAAACAACAGGTGAATCCTGAAGTTGCAGTTCAAGTAGGAGTTTATGAATTTAACCCGGACAATGGTAATGGCAAGGCTGAAGGTCAAGGCTGGAGTCTGAATACGGATCATGCGGATGGCGTAACCATTCCGGCAGAGGTGGTCTGGACTCCAAAATCTTTTGTGAACGGTTTACCGGGTAGCTACCGTATTGGTGGTATGTATAACACGGCTGATGATATTGCTAACCAAAAAGACATCGCAACAGGTGAAGGAAAAAACCGTACCTTTGCAGGGTGGTTAGCAATAGAGCAACAGTTAACATCGACAGGTAGTGGCCGTCAGGGTTTACATTCATTTGCCAATTTTACCTGGCATGACCGTGATACCAATAAAGTGGATAATTCACAACAAATTGGTGTGAAATATATTGGTTTAGCGGATAGCCAGCCAAATGACATTTTAGGTCTGGCAGTGAATAGTGTGCATGTGAATGACCGTTTTGCAGATTCACGTCCAGCATTTGATGCTAGCGCTGAATACAATATCGAACTCAACTACAGCTATAACGCAACAAAGTGGTTAATGTTACGTCCAAACCTGCAATATGTAGTAAATCCAGGGTCTAGCAATCAAGTAGATAATGCATTAGTACTAGGTTTAACTACACGAGTGATCTTCTAAAGTTGGATTGTTCACGCTATAACTAAACAGGCTCTTGAGAGCCTGTTTTTATTTTGAATATCAATCAGCCAATAAGAAGAGGAAACACCGCGTGACATTACTATTTCAGCCCGTGCAATTTGGATCATTGCAACTTGATAACAAAATCGTAATCGCTCCGATGTGCCAGTACTCTGCAACAGAGCAGGGTGAAATCACCTATTGGCATGAGCAGCAATGGGCCAATTATGCTTTGTCTGGTGCCGGTTTATGTATTGTGGAAGCGACTGCGGTACAGCCACAAGGCCGGATTAGCTATGCAGATCTGGGATTGTGGAATGATAGCCAGACAGCACAGATCAAAACCTTACTGGAGAAGGTGCGATCTCTTTCGCCAATGCCTTTTGCGATTCAGCTGGCACATGCTGGGCGTAAAGCCTCCACAGATAAACCCTGGGAAGGCAAGGGGCAAATTGCACCAGATCAGCCTTTGGGCTGGCAGACTGTCTCTGCCAGTGATATTCCTTTTCAGGCACATGAGCACCCACCAAAAGCCTTAAGTCTTGAGGAAATCCAACAAGTAATTCAGGACTTTGCTGCCAGTGCCAAGCGAGCGATTGAAGCAGGCTTCGAGCTGATTGAGCTTCATGCTGCGCATGGCTATTTGCTGCATCAATTTATGTCACCTCTGTCGAATCAGCGCCAGGATCAATATGGCGGTTCATTTGAAAACCGGATTCGTCTGACTTTAGAGGTCTTTAAAGCGATGAAAGCTGCGGTTCCTGAAGGCTATCCAATTGGCGTGCGTATTTCTGCAACCGACTGGATGAAAGATGTTGAAAGTTGGAACATTGAGGCTGCTGTTGAACTTTCTAAAGCGCTGGAAGCATCGGGTGCTGTCTATATCCACGTTTCGAGTGCAGGTCTACATGTAGACCAGAAAATTGATGTGCATCCGAATTATCAGGTTCCTTTTGCGGAAGCGATTAAAAAGGCGGTCAATATTCCAGTGATTGCGGTCGGTTTGATTACGGAAGCGATGCAGGCAGAAGGAATTCTGCAATATGGACAGGCAGATGCTATCGCGCTTGCGCGTGGCATTTTGTATGATCCACGCTGGCCATGGCATGCAGCTGCGACACTCGGTGAAACCGTAGAGGTGACGCCTCAGTATTTGCGTTGCCAGCCACATGGTTTGCGAGATCTGCTTAAGCCTTTCTCTTCAGCGGACAAATAAAACTGCTTGTTAAATGAGTGGAAGTTAATCGTTCAGGGATGAACATATTAAGGAACAATGCAGTAAAACTGCAGAAAATTAATGTTATTCACTATTCTATTTCCAATTTGTGCCGTCGTATTTTTAGGTTATATTGCTGCACGAACCCAATTTATCACCCCCTCGCTGATTACGGCGATGAGCCAGTTTGTAATGAAGATTTCCTTGCCAGCTTTTCTGTTACAAGCCTTGGCAAGTAAACATCTCAGCGATATCTGGAGTCCACAGTATTTTATTGCCTATGCAGGCGGTTCTTTGCTGCTCTATGGCGTGGTATTTTTCTGCTGCCGCTATTTCTTCAAGGCTTCTCTCACTGAGTCCGGTGTGCTGGCCATGGGGGGTCCATGTCCAATACCGGGTTTATCGGCACGGCGATACTGACTTTATTGATTGGTTCACATTCAGCAATTTATCTTTCATTGACTCTTATTGTAGAAAATCTGCTGATCGTGACCTTGATGCTGATTCTGGCTGAGCGAGGCCTGCAAGCCCCCGGTACAGCTGGTAAAAGTATATTGACTGGAACATTGCTACGGATCTTGAAAAATCCGGTGATTCTTTCGATTATGCTGGGTATTTTGTGCATAGTTCTAGATATTCAACTACCAGAATTACTTAGCTCTACCTTAAAAATGTTAGGGAAAACCGCATCGCCACTGGCCTTATTTGTGATTGGTGGTAGCCTGATTGGCATGAATCTCAGCTCACTGACGGCCTTTAGCTGGTTCCTGACAGCCATGAAAGTCATCGTCATGCCATTGCTGATTTTCAGTTTATTATCGGCTTTTGATGTCAGTCGTGAGATGCTTTTTATCGGCACATTGCTGGCGGCATTGCCAATGCCAATCGCTTTTGGGATTTTTGCCCAGCATTATGGGGTACAGGAAAAAGCTTTACCGCCATTGGTACTCAGTACCTTAATGGGCTTTATTGTGGTGGCAGTCATCCTGACTCAGTCTGGCTATTTTCTCAGTTAAACATTCCAATAAAAAAGCCCCGAATCAGGGGCTTTTTATAGCTTAGGTTAGCTTTTCTTTTGCGCCGTTGGTTGAGCTGGTTTCTTGCTTTGTTCAGCAATCATTTTCTCTACTGCCGCCAGAGACTCTTTGGCCTGTGGAATATTTTCCTGAGCCAAGGCACTAAAGATTTTCTTCGCTTCAGGCAGGTTTTGCGGCACGATATTACCATTGGCAAACATGTTAGCGACTGCCATCAGGGCAGGGATATAGCCTTTCTTGGCAAGCTCCTGAATCGAGCTTAAACCTTGCTGAATCGGTTTTTCATCCTTATTTTTAAAGCCCATGCTGATGTCATACAGGGCTTTGGCATGAATCGCCTGGAAATTATCTTTTTTAATCAGTGGTTGAAGTTTTTTCAGTGCTTGCTGATCAGAAGCAGGTTTTCCTTCAGCAAAAAGTAACACTGCCAGATCCACAGTAGCATCATCAAAACCGGCACTAGATGCGCGTTCTAGATATTGTTTGGCTTTGGTCAGATCCTGTTTCAGCCCCATTGTGCCGCCTGCATAATTTTTACCGAGGACATAGTTGGCAACCGGGTAGCCTTTGCTTGCTGACTGTTCATACAGTTGTACCGCTTTTTTCTCGTTCTTTATGGTCCCCTGACCAGTCTGTGTTAAATAGCCTAAGTTATACAGTGCTTGAGCATTTCCTTTCTGTGCTAACTCATTTAGTAAAGTGTGAGCACCCTTAAAGTCATTGGCTTTGACTAGGGCTTCAACCTTGGCAAATTGAGGATCAACTGCTTCAGCTTTGGTATTTGCATTGGCAAGTGCATATTGAGTTGAAACTGCGAGCATCGCAGCAAATATTATTTTTTTCATGGTTCCTGGACCTTGTTGTATTCAACACCTGATTCCGTGGTGTTTTTTAAATTATTACAGCTACATCATAAAATGATTTCATACTTTGTAAATATCCTAATTGTCACGAAATACAAATATAATAGAGAGTGATGAAGAGAAGATGAAGACTATTTTTACCACAAAACTTTGAAATTCTATGAATCTCTGATTAAATCCGCGTTTGAGCCATGAAGTAGGGTGAAACAATGTTTATTAAAGGCATTAAACGTGCATATGATCAAATCAGTAAGGATGACAGTATCGCTGATGAGGATAAGTTCGATGCATTACTCATGCGATTGGGTCAAAACTTTTTAGTCAGCAATGAAGACCGTGTATATATTTTTGAGCATGAAGGTAAAACTGCACGCTTCGATGCGAAACATGCACGCGCTTTTCATTTTAAAGATTATGTGATTAAAGACATGAACAAATTGTTCCATGATTTTAATCTTTAAAAAAATCCTCCATATAGGAGGATTTTTTTTAAAGTGATTTTCTTATTGTGGACGAGCGACATCACCACTGAGTGCTTCAGGCAGGTCGAGTACAGTCAAACCTAATTCAGTAATCGCTTCCGGTTTGGCAACCACGAGTGCTTTAAATCCGCTATCAATATTAACGCTATTTACGACTTCTACATCATTATTCAGTTTGCTTGCGATAGCAGGTGCTGCACCTGTACCTTGTACCAGATGCAACCAGTGTTTCGGTTTGGCTTTGAACCATAAACGGGCAATGACTTCCTGACCGAGGTAACACCCCTTGTCATAGTGGATGCCTTCACGCTGATGCAGGCGCAGTTCTTGTGGCTGGAATTGTTCTGCGGTTGCTGCCTGAATCCATGCCTGACCTGATTCAATTGCATTCATTTCCCAAGCTTGAGTATCCGTTGCTTCAGGACCAAATTCGCTATGAATACCTACAGTAACTGGATAAGCTGAACCTACTTCTTCTAACTTCATTTTGGAGAAAGCGCCAAACTTGCGGATGTGCTTGGCAAAGTCTTCGGCCTGATCAGCAGTCACAACAATTTCAAAGCTTTCAGCGTTAATTTTTTTCAGCCATAAACCAAATAGAATGCGTCCTTTTAAACTACAGATTGCGGTATAGCGCGTCTGGTTTTCAGCCAAGGCTTCAGTATTTAAAGTCACTTGACCTTGCAGGAATTTTTGCGCATCTACTCCATTCAGCGTAAATAAGGTAAAAGCAGGAGATGTTGCCATGATCAGCCTCAGTTTGAATACTAAAAATCAATCAAGCTATTGTGCAGCAAGCATTATCTCTAGGCAAATAAAAAAGCCCGCAATATCAGATGCAGGCTTTTAATTAAAAGCGAGAGTTAATGATGATGGTCATGTGAACCTGGTAAATCGGCATTACAGTCAAATTTGCCGCCACAGATTCGTACATATTCCATCATGCCCTGATCTTCATGATCGAGAATATGACAATGCTGTACAAAGTCACCTTCGAATTTCTTGTAATGACTTCGAACAATCACTTCATATCCCGGTTTAACAAAAATGGTATCCTTGAATTGTCCTTTTAAACCTCGGTACTGGACATCATCCAGCTCATTGGGCGTGGTTGCAGGTTCAGATATTGCTTCACTTACGTCCTTTTTATCCGGGTTTAAAATTTTAACAATCTGGAACGGATTGACATGGATATGGAAAGGATGTCCCAGATTTGCGCTGGTCAGTACCCATTCATCGACTTTACCTATTTCTAGTTTGCGCACATATTTGCCATTGACCACACTTTCTCCAGTGAAGGTTTCTCCAAAACTATAAATGCCTGGATGATCAGCATAACGATAACCGAATTTACCATTTGGACCAAAAGAGGCATCGAAAGTAGAGCGTTGTTTCGGTCTGTCTCGAATCAGGTTATCTATTTCTCTGGTCATCAATGAGGGATGATCAGTAAAGGCAGACAGATTAAGTTGTGCTAATTGCGCCTGAATCTCCTTGCTTAAGCCGATTTTCTGTGCCTGATCTTTTAAAAACTGAGCAGCAGTTTGCGCCTTCAACTTGGTGGATTTGACATTTACCCAGCCCAGCAGCTGTGCATTTAGCCCACTGTTAGGAGATAACTGTGGGGTGATTTCACCGGAAGTTCTGGTATTGATTTCATCATCAATATTTAATCTTGAATCAAAGATGCAGTATTTATTGGTGGAGGGAAAGCTGAGCATGGCATCGTGACGATAACCTGGCTGGAACACGGAAAGGGTACGGGTCTGAGCCTGGGTCATCGTTAAACCGTCTTGGGCAATCGTGTGAACTGGCAGGCTGGTCAGTTGATCGAAAGCAACTTTTGAGGCGGGAATGAGAATATCCCCCTGATAGGAAAGACAGGTATCCACCGTTTGTTTGGCAGTATATTGACTGGAGCCAGGTAATTCTTTAATGATTAAGCCAATAGTGTCCCGCACCCCTCCATGAATCATACGCCAGCGGTTAAATTCATTTTGATTGACCTGAATTTCGCCTAATACTTTGCCATTAATTGAAGTGTAGTAGTTATTTAACCCCCAAGAGTTGAAGCTATTCAGACCGGCATAGTTTTCCATCGTGCCTATACCGGCCCCTTTACAATCATTGCTGTTTAGAGATTGGCCTTCAGTGTCAGTACAGTCATATTGAATTTACTGGAAGACCAGGATTTTTTCATTTGCATCATTATTCTTAGCTTTATCTTTCCATAAAATGTCGAGATCACCTGTAGACGTCACCTTGCCATTTTTCACTTTAGGTACACGGCTTCCTTCCACAATGAGCGGACCAGCCATCCCACTAGATACCTGAATTGCGGTCGAGCCATGTAAATGGGCATGGTACCAGTAAGTGCCCGCAGGATGATTGGGTTCAATCTTATATTGATAGTCAAGATTCGCCTGCGGGGCAATTTTCAGGAAGACATTGTCACTATTTCCCTGAGGGCTGACCCAGAAACCATGTGTATGTAGGTTGGTGGTATTAAAACAATGGGGTTCATTCGGATCGAGAATATTTTCACAGCTTTCAGGCGTTTCATCGGGCAGCTGATTATTTAAATTAATCGACAAGGTTTCACCCTGTTTGACCCGAATCTGTGGACCAACCAGTTCATCTACAATTCCGGTTTCACGTGCTTCCTGCTTGTTCAATAAACTGGCTTTAGTCAAGTAACCCCGAACCAGTAATTGATCCCATTGCAATTGCCTCGGGTTATAAATCTTATTGGTCTTATATGCCGCAACCAGTTCGTATTTGCCTTTAGCACCTTTCTGCAGCAAGGGTGGATTATTAATGAGTGACTCCGATTTACCAGAGGCGGGAGGGGAAGGGGGAGAAGGATGATCCGGTTTAGTGGGGTGGGTAGGAGTAGGTTTAGTCGGATTGTATGGATCGGAGGGCTTTTTCCCTCCAATCCAGCTGGAAGCCAAAACTGCCACTAATACAGTAATGATCCCAATAATGGCGATCTGTAACATGTTCTTCACCTTTATTAATTTTTATGTTGTGTGTTGTTGTTATGAAGTACTTACCGCTTAGATGTACTGAAATGTTTTAAGGGTGAATATCACCAAATTGGGATATACAGATAGATGACAGGGAAAGGTCAAAACTATTCAAGTAATAAGCTACCCAAAAGAAGTATTAAGTTTTTGAATTAATTATGATATTTAAAGTAATTTGCAAGAAGTCATCGACTGTAAAAAAATCTTAAAAAAGTTAGGGATTTTAATCTGACTCACTTGCTTTACAGGTTCTCAGGTACCAAGCGCATATTACATTTTCCTAAAAACTAAAAAGAGATAGAAATAAACCTGGAAAATTTTATTGATGCTATGGTTTATTGTCAGGCTAAGGACTTTGCCAAAGATGAAAAAGAGTCAAAAAATTATCTATTCAACTAGTGCTATTTTTACCCAGAAACTCAGTTCATCTAAAAATCGTCTTTTGCCTTTAAATGAAAAAATAAAAGATACCGTTAATCTTAAATAAGTCTATTTTTTGAGCTACAAGGCTATTCTCATACTAAAGAATAAGAAGGATTTGCCCGGTTTTTTTCTAGAAAATAAGGATTTAGAGCCATTCTTTTAAAGAATATGTATCCATTTATTTCAAAAACGCTGTTTTTTATATATAAGTTTATGAAATATAAAAGATTTGGGAAATGGCTTTTCCACAGTGTACTATGCCTGCAAAACGATGTGAAACATCTACAACAAGTATGCAGTACAGAAGAACGATTCAAGAGGCAGGTAAGCTATGAACAACAACTACCGTAAACCGCTGCAAGGTACCCAGCTGGAATATTACGACGTGCGTCAGGCCGTTGAAGATATTCAGCCAGGCGCATATGCCAAACTTCCCTATACCTCCAAAGTGCTGGCAGAGCAGTTGGTACGCCGTTGTGATCCTGCCATTCTGGAACAGTCACTGCGTCAGTTAATTGAGCGTAAGCAGGAACATGATTTTCCTTGGTATCCGGCACGTGTGGTGTGTCATGACATTTTGGGGCAAACGGCACTGGTCGATCTTGCCGGTCTGCGTGATGCGATTGCCGATCAGGGCGGTGACCCCTCCAAAGTTAATCCGGTGGTGCCAACCCAGCTGATTGTCGACCACTCGCTGGCGGTGGAGTATGGCGGCTTTGATCCGGATGCATTCCGTAAAAACCGCGAAGTGGAAGACCGTCGTAATGAAGACCGTTTCCATTTTATTGAATGGACCAAAACGGCTTTTGAAAATGTTGATGTGATTCCAGCCGGTAACGGCATCATGCACCAGATCAATCTGGAAAAAATGTCACCGGTGATTCAGAACCGTGACGGTGTTGCATTCCCGGACACTTGTGTTGGTACAGATTCGCATACGCCACATACTGATGCATTGGGTGTAATTTCGGTGGGTGTTGGTGGCCTGGAAGCTGAGAACGTGATGCTGGGCCGTGCATCTTGGATGCGTCTGCCAGATATTATCGGCGTAGAGTTAGTTGGACAGCGTCAACCGGGCATTACCGCAACAGATATCGTTTTGGCCTTAACTGAATTCCTACGTAAGGAACGTGTTGTGGGTGCGTATTTAGAATTCTTTGGTGAAGGTGCGGACAGCATGTCAGTGGGGGATCGTGCGACCATCTCCAATATGACGCCTGAATATGGTGCAACGGCTGCCATGTTCTATATTGATCAAAACACCATTGATTATCTGACCCTGACAGGTCGTGAATCAGAACAGGTCAAACTGGTTGAAAGCTATGCCAAGGAAATTGGTCTGTGGTCATCGGAAATGACACAAGCAGAATATCCACGTGTACTTCGTTTCGACTTATCTACAGTGACGCGTAATATTGCAGGTCCATCGAATCCGCATGCGCGTGTTTCAACTGCTGACCTGAAAGAGAAAGGCATTGCCGGGGTAGTAGAAAACCGTACCGATGGCCTGATGCCAGATGGTGCGATCATCATCGCGGCAATCACTTCATGTACCAATACTTCCAACCCACGTAATACTGTTGCAGCAGGTTTATTGGCACGTAAAGCCAATGAGCTTGGTTTAGTGCGTAAGCCATGGGTGAAATCATCTTTTGCACCTGGTTCTAAAGCAGCTGCGCTGTACTTGGAAGAAGCAGGTGTACTTGAAGATCTGGAAAAACTGGGCTTTGGTATCGTAGCGTATGCATGTACGACCTGTAACGGCATGTCAGGTGCGCTTGATCCAAAGATTCAGCAAGAAATTATTGACCGTGATTTATACGCGACTGCGGTACTTTCAGGGAACCGTAACTTCGATGGTCGTATTCATCCTTATGCAAAACAGGCTTTCTTGGCATCTCCACCATTAGTCGTGGCTTATGCAATTGCCGGTACGATTCGTTTTGATATCGAAAAAGATGCACTAGGCACAGACAAAGATGGCAATCCGATATATCTAAAAGACATCTGGCCATCTGATGAAGAAATTGATGCTTTGGTAAAAGAGTCAGTCAAGCCGGAGCAATTTAATAAAGTTTATATCCCGATGTTTGATCTGGGCGAGCGCGAGAAGGCAGCGAGTCCGCTGTATGACTGGCGTCCGCAAAGTACCTATATTCGCCGTCCACCATATTGGGAAGGTGCACTAGCTGCACCGCGTACACTCACCAACATGCGTCCACTGGCTATTCTTGGCGATAACATTACCACTGACCATTTATCACCTTCAAATGCGATTGTGCGTGATTCAGCAGCGGGTGAATACTTAGCAAAAATGGGTGTGCCCGAGGAAGACTTTAACTCTTATGCGACGCACCGTGGCGATCACCTGACTGCACAGCGTGCAACCCTGGCGAATCCAAAGCTGTATAACGAAATGGTGGTCCGTTCTGATGGCACCATCAAGCAGGGTTCTAAAGCGCGTGTGGAGCCGGAAGGCGAAGTGATGCGGATGTGGGAAGCGATTGAAACCTACATGAACCGCAAGCAGCCTTTGATCGTGATTGCTGGTAAAGACTACGGTCAGGGTTCAAGTCGTGACTGGGCAGCCAAAGGTGTGCGTTTGGCAGGTGTAGAAGCTATTGTGGCGGAAGGTTTTGAGCGTATTCACCGTACCAATCTGGTCGGTATGGGGGTTCTTCCACTTGAGTTTAAACCGGGTACAGACCGCAAGACTTTAAAGCTGGATGGTACTGAGCTGTATAGCGTGATTGGTAATATTGCACCACGTTCGACTTTGACACTTGTGATTGAGCGTGCAACTGAAGATGGTAAGGAACAGACGATTGAAGTGCCTGTGACCTGTCGTCTGGATACCGAAGAAGAAGTATCTGTGTATGAAGCAGGAGGGGTATTACAACGCTTTGCGCAGGATTTCTTGGAAGGGAATGTGGCTTGATTTAAGTTACTTCTTTTTAATCCACCCCAACCCTCCTTTTTCAAAGGAAGGTTGGGGTGGATTAAAGTTATTGAATTTGTTTAAAAAACGCTCTAATGTTCATTGGGGCGTTTTTTAAATTTGGGGAAAATAAAAATGCATAGAATAAGTGAGATAACTATAAAAAATTTCAAATCATGTATAGATACACAATTGAAATTAGAACCTTTTACAGCATTAGTCGGTTATAACAATGCTGGAAAATCTAACATTTTAAAGTGTATTGATATTTTAGTTAGGGGTAAAGCGCAAGAGCAATCAAGTTTTTATAATAAAGATGAACAGTTAGAGATAATTGCTTTGGTGCAGGGATTGGACGGTAATGCATTAGGTCATTTATCAGAAGCCCAGCGCGAAAGTCTTGTTCCTTATATTGAAAATAATTCTACTAGAATTAGATTTCTACAGAAAAAGCCAGGAACAGGTAGAAATGCGGTTCAAATGGAAGTTCAGAAACCAAATTCAGATAATGATCAATGGAATAATCCTAATGGATTACCACAAGCTATAACCACGCTTTTTCCTGAACCAACCTTCATTAATTCAATGGAGGATTCAGCAGAAGATGTTTTCAAGGTCAAAGCTGGAAATACTATAGGAAAGTTAATTGCAATTTTGCAAAAGCAAATTGTTGAAACGAATGTAGACGTAGTAAATAGTGCTCTAGCTGAAATTGGTTCTAAATTAAATTTAAGTGGTAGTGAACGATTAAAAGAGTTTGAAGAGTTTGATATTGAAATTAGTCAAAAGGTAGCAGATTTTTTCCCCGGTTTGAAATTAAATATCGATATACCTACACCTGATATAAGTGATCTATTTAAACAAGGTAGATTAAAAGTAACAGAGGATAGTAGCGATCGTGTGACAGATTTTAACGATATGGGACATGGTGCACAGAGAGCAATTCAGATGACGCTAATACGTCATTTATCAGAAATAACTAAAGATGTTTCTAAAGATGGGAAAACTAATTTGCTATTGATAGATGAGCCTGAATTATTTTTGCATCCACAAGCAATTGAGTTATTAAGAGCGTCCCTCAAATCCTTATCTAAAAAAGGTTATCAAGTAATATTTACAACACATTCCCCTTTTATGATTGAGCAAGAGGATATTCCTTATACAAATATAGTCCGTAAAAACAATAGAGGTACTCGTGTTGAAGTTCGTTTGAATGAGGCTATTATAAAAGTTCTAAATAGTAATGAGGCGCAAGCACGCTTGTTATTTGAAACTTATAATTTAGGGCAAATATTATTTTCTGATAGTGTATTGATTGCCGAAGGTGATACAGAAAAACATGTTTTACCAAATTTAATTAAAAAGGTGACGGGTAAATCGCTAGGTGAATTGAAGTTAGCTCTCGTGGTAGCGACTGGCTCACAAAATATTCCTGGGATGATTAAGATATTAAAAGAAATGAACATACCTGTTAAAGCATTGGCGGATTTAGATTTTGCTTTTACAGCGCATAAGTTTCAGTTAATAGAGAGTGGGCATCCATGTATTGAAAAGTGTTTAGAAATTATTGGAAAATTACAACCTATACATGGTTTCAGCTTACAAGGTCGTTATCCCACAGGAGGGAATGGATACAAGAGTGCACAAGTATATGAATTGTTGGCTCAAGATGAGCAAGCGCTCGAACCTATTGAGAGTTTAATAAACCATTTTAAAACTCAATCCATTTGGCTATGGAAATTAGGAGCTATTGAACCGCATCTTTGTTTAGAAGCTAAGCAAACAGGTGAATGGTATAGATTTAGAAAAAATTTACAGGATAAAGAACTTGAGGATGTTGTTGCTGATCCTTTAGTAATTAAACAGTTTGCAACGTGGTGTACATTACAAAGCTGATCTTCGCCCAAATGCCACCATCATTTACAAAAATGGACAATAGACATTCATCACCAGAGAGTTATACTAGTTTCACCATTTTCTAAAACAACGGAGAACAAAGATGGTTATTGCTGGCTCTAAACCGGGAACAGGTTTCTATTTTTGTGTTCAATGCGGACATCGCGTTTACTTAGAAATTGGTACAGACCGCTTACCACCGTGTACCAAATGCCAAGGCACCCAATATAACGATAAGGTTGCCTAAGCTACAGCAAAAAATAAAACAGAAAAACCTGTTTTAAATAAAAGCCCTATTACCCCATAGGGCTTTTTGCTATTTTAGGTTTATAAAAAAATCACAAATCGCCACAAACAGGTTTGGAGTGCAGTATGGAAACGATCCTAGGTTTATGTATTGGTATTGGACTCAGTGCAGCGTGTGGCTTCCGTATATTCGCACCTTTGCTGGTCATGAGTATCGCTTGTAATCTGAACTGGTTTGAACCGATCCAGGGCTTCGGCTGGCTGGCTTTACCCTCGGTTTGTTTGACACTGAGCATCGCGACCTTATGTGAAATCATCGCTTACTATATTCCCTGGGTGGATAATATCCTTGATATTATTGCTACCCCCGCAGCTGTCATTGCTGGAACCGTATCTACGATGGCAGTAAGTAGTGGGGAAATGTCGCAGTTTATAGCTTGGGCAACCGCATTAATTGTAGGTGGAAGCACCGCCGGAGCAGTACAATTTGGTACGGTGGCTTTGCGAGGTTTATCAACTACCACCACCGGTGGAGTAGGAAATCCGGTCATTTCTACGGGGGAGTGGGTCAGTGCGATCTTGATTTCAATTTTATCCTTCTTGGCACCTGTAATATTGGTAGTGGTATTAATCATTGCTGCCATCTGGTTCGTACGCTGGTTTAAACAGATCAAGAAAAATAAAGCTGATCCTGGTATAGCATAAATCCTCTAAGTCACTGTTTTATAAATCTAAAACTAAATAGTAAGTTCATGTGAAAGGACTAAAAAAACTCTAAAAAGTGATTGATTTTTACTTATCAAAGGCATAATTTTAGTATGGGATTAATAAATACATACTTTTATTATGGTTTTAATCCCTACCTTTATAAAAAAGAATATGGGGAGTTTGCATGGATATGATCAAGTTTGTGATTGATGAGCATACGACAGACAATGGTGCACATCTGATCCATAATTCAACGATGGGGTGTGAAGACTTGCCTGATCCTAATGCTCAGATTCTGATTGGTTAGTTTGCCAATTATGAACTGGCGTATAAGCGTGCGCGCATGAACTGGCCTAGAGAGAAAGTGACCGGTTGTGAAAAATGCTGCAAGCCATAACTCATGAATCAATCAGTAATTAAAAATGAATATGATGTTGAGATTTTTGACCCTGCCATTGTGTAGGGTCATTTTGTTTCAGCTTTCATCTTTCTATGTTAAAAATAATAAGCAACATGTGCCTATACATATGAGATCAGGAAAATGAAAATAGCAAAACTTGCAGTTTTTTTCAGTGCAACCATATTGATCTCGAATGCAGCCGTAGCGCAACAAGCTTTAAAGCCCCAACAGCGCCAGTCACAACAAGATCAAAAAACTTTTCAAGCCTATGTCCCTAAAAACTATTCTTTCTTTGAAGTAGTAAAAGGTGACTTGAATAAAGATGGTGTGCCGGATGCTGTACTGATTGTCAAAGCTACAGATCCTAAAGCTTTAATTAAAGATGAATATCGTGGAACCTTAGACCGGAACCGCCGAGGTATCATTGTTCTTTTGGGGCAAAAGGACAAGAACACTTATAAACAGTTTCTGCAAAACCTGAACTGTTTCAGCTCGGATCAGGAAGATGGTGGGGTGTACTATCCACCTGAACTGGTGCCTGAAATTAACAAAGGACTACTGCAGCTTACGTATCAGCATGGACGTTATGGCTATTGGAGCTATAAATTCCGTCTTCAGAATCTGGATATGCGACTGATTGGCTATGACCAGTTTTCTCATCATGGTCCTTTGCTTGAGTCGAAAACCAGCTTTAATCTGCTGACTGGCAAGAAAATTTATAGTAAAAATTTAATCACGGATCCGGAGCGCAGACCCAAATATAAAGAAACGCATTCAGTGCATAAACAGGCACCTATTTACTTATCTAAAATTAAAGACTTTGATCAACTCACATTTTAAATATCTAACTGCCTGAAATTGGCGCACATTTTGCAATTTATTTAATACGAGGATGCAAAGCTTCATCTAATCGCAGAGCTTTGACTTAATTTAGTGCACTTTTATGCACGATAAAGAGGGCAAATGAGTATGGATATGACCAACCACGTTTCTGAATCCCCGAAACTACCGCTTTCTGCACATGTCTGTGCGGCCTGGTCGCTCATATTTGTGCCTTTTTGTGGTGCAATTGGGCTGATCTATTTTGCGCTGGCTTATCTGATCAATCTGAAAGTACTGACATCTGAATTAAGCAAAATGAATAAAGTACTGGCAATTATCATGTCCGGGATGTGTGCCATGAGTGGCTGGTGGTTTACTGCACAATGGTTGCAGGGAACTTTTTAAAGTGAAAAAAAAGGAGAAAAGGGGTAAATAAAATTCCAATAAAGCTCATTTTTTTAAAATAAAACGTCATAAAAATGAGCCAATGAGATTTATTTCTCTGAATTGTCTTTTAAATCGGAATAATTTTTCAAAAATTAAAAAAATGATAAAAACATAGGAAATTAATTCCGTACGCTCAAGGCTAATATATGTCTCAAGGGTGTGACGGGATCGGAAAGAGTAGCATGCTGTGAGCGGCGCAAAACGCGAGAGCAGTACTTACCCAAAAGGTCTTGATCCGGCTTAGGACGCTATGAACCACAAGTTTGTAGGCTATAAGATCAATTCTTACAAAGATTGATAGTTGAAGTAAACCATCGCGAGTTTTCCCAACACCCTAAAAATTCTCCAGTAAAACCCATTAGAAAATATAAAAATAACTCTTCTATTCAAATCCCCTTAACAGTGTTATATCCGCCATTTCTTTTTATTCATTCAATTTATGCTAGTCTAGAAATTGAACCGTATCCTTTAGGGGAATCGCGATGGAACTTGATTTCTGGCGGCAATTTTTACTGTATGCATTGTTCGTTAATTACAGCATATTAATATTCTGGTTCCTGATCATTGTCTTTGCCCGCGACTGGGTCAAACAGTTGCATGGAAAATGGTTCAAGCTATCAGATTCAACCTTTGATGCCATTCATTATGCGGGTATGGCACTCTATAAGATTGGTATTTTTCTATTTAATCTAGTGCCTTTATTGGCTTTATATCTGATGTAAATATAGAGAAATAATAGATTTGAATCTTTCATTAACGTGATTTTAACCTGTGGTCGAATAGTAATCTCAAAGACCTAGTTCAAATTATTAAAATTGTCCAACTAAAAACAACAACATCGCTAAAAAGGAGCTCAGGCAAATGAATCAGTTTAAACCCGCCCTGATTTTAGGTGCACTCATCGGCTTAGGAATGATTATAGCGGGATGGATTCTGGGGAACAGTGCCGTCAAGATCAAACAGTATGAACGAATTGTTTCGGTCAAAGGCCTGTCTGAACGTGAAGTTAGGGCAAATGTCGCGGTCTGGCCGATTCGTTTTAGTTCGGCCAGTCAGGATTTGACTCAGCTTTATGACATGATGGAACTACAAATCCAGCAAATCCAGACGTTCCTGAAAGGTGAAGGCTTTAAAGCCGAAGAAATTACCACGGGAGCACCCGTCACCACAGATAAATATGCACAGCAGTATGGCGGAGATGCCAATGTCGCCCTGCGTTATACGGCACATCAAACGATTACCGTGTATACCCATAATATTGATGCAGTACGGGCAGCACAAACCCGTTTAGCAGAACTGGGTAAAAAGGGCATTGCCTTTGGTGGTGATGATTCTGGACAACGAACTGAGTATCTGTTTACTGGCTTGAATGACATTAAACCAGCGATGATTGAACAGGCCACACAAAATGCTCGGAGCGTGGCAGAAAAATTTGCAGCTGATTCACAAAGCCGTCTAGGAAAAATCAAAACTGCTAATCAGGGTCTGTTCAGTATTGAAGATCGCGATAGTAATACACCCTATCTTAAAAAAGTTCGTGTCGTATCTACAGTCGATTACTATCTGGCAGATTAAATTGACCGGAAGCAATTAAGCAGTACGATCTGAGCAGCTTGAACCCGGCTGGCCAAGTCACAAACTGAGTATAATTTCCTTAAATCAACTTCCTGTAAACGTTCAGATTGACACACTGGATTGACATTGTTATTTTGCGCATCTTTCTCCCCATGCAATTGCGCCATGCCACTAAACGATAACTTTGTTTACTGCCCACCTCAAGATCCACTCAAAATTCTCTATGAAGATGATGATCTGGTGGTGATTGAAAAGCCGGCAGGGTTGTTGTCGGTGCCGGGTCGTCTGCCAGAGCATCATGACAGCGCTTATTTACGTGTGTGCGAGCAATTTCCGGAAGCACGAATTACCCATCGCCTGGATATGGCTACTTCCGGAATTCTGATGTTTGCCAAGCATCGTGATGCAGAAGTAGCAGTCAGTAAAATGTTTCAGGCGCGTACGGTGAATAAGCATTACATCGCTTTGGTACAAGGCAAACTGGTCGGTGAAGGGGAAGTCAATGCCCCACTCATCACTGACTGGGAAAATCGGCCACGTCAGATGGTACATACGGAACTGGGCAAGCCCTCTAAAACCCTGTATCAAGTGTTGGATTATGATGTGGCACAAGATATTAGCCGTGTCTTATTAACGCCGATTACCGGGCGTTCGCATCAACTGCGTGTGCATATGATGCATATTGGTCATCCGATTACTGGCGATAAAATCTATCACCCTGAACCACTGCGCAGTCCGTTGCAACGCATGGCCCTGCATGCCAGTTATCTTGCATTTACCCAGCCCTTAAGTGATCAACCGGTAGAAATTTACGGTAGTGTGCCTTTTTAATATTGTCTACTTTCAACTCTATGTTTTATTAATTAATATTTGAGTTTGTGGAATGAATGCAGAACACTTTACTCATCTATTGCGTTGTATAAAGTGTGAGAAAATATTTCATATTTTTCTTTAATTCTCTAAATTTACTTATTTTTTGATCTAAAAAGCATTAGTTTAAATATAGTTATGTGCTTTGTTGAACTATGTAAATTTATAAGTTTACCTATCTTAATACTGTCTTATGAGGAAAATTGAATTTTAAAAAAGATCAAAATTTGGTAAATTTAAATATATGTTATTAAATAACATTATTTTGTAATTTTTATAAAAAATAAGAAATATAATATTTATGTAATTAAATTCAATAACTTACTGTCTATCTTATAAGTTAATTCATAATTAAAGTTTTAATATTTTTATTCTGGCAAGATTTCAAGAGATAAAACAGTAAAATTCAACAAAAATATCAATATTATTAAATATTTATACCTAATTCTAGTAATAGGATTTTTGAGAAAATCAGTGCAAACTAAGAATCTTTCATAAGTTCTTTGATTTGATTTAAAGCATTTTTCTTATTGTATTTTTTTAATTAGGGCACGGACGATGTCAAGTATTATTTTATTCGTTCTGGTGGGGATACTATCTGGCGTACTTGCAGTCACACTAAACAAATTAAAATCCCTGCGTGGAAACCTCGATGTTTTACAAAACAATCTGGATCATGCACGTCATAAACTGACAGATTATGAACAACAGGTAGAAGATAGTGAGTACGAGTTGTCTCAGCTACGCGTGCAGATCAGTAGTTTACGCACGACTTTAGAAAAATATAAGAAATACCAGGAGATCTGCGAAATTGAACAATATGTCATTAACCGTACCTTACAGGCTGAAAATTTTGTAGAAATGACCAAGGTTGATGCTTCAATCATGGTGGATGACATTAAAGGCTATATCGAACGGGTGAAAGCATTTATAGAGGATTATCAGACCAAGGCAATTCAAAAGGTGGATCAGCAGGCACGGGAAAAACTGCAACGTTATTATAAACAGGCACAAGAAGAATATCGCTTGCAGGATGTGGTTACTGCCTTAGAGCATAAAATTCATGGTTATCAGTATGGATTCTCGCTAGCAGCTAAAGATGTTTTGACTGAATTAATAGAGGGTTATCAGGAGCAAGATACTGCAAGACATTTACAGGATATTCGTGAGCAGATTGAGCAGGCGATTCGAGACAAAAAAGTTGCGCAATGCAACTATGTCGATGAAGATCGCCGTAATACCACCATGGATATGATCAGTCTGGCCTTTAACAGCCGTGCCGACCTGTATCTGTCTCGTTTAACTGCAGATAATCTGGGACAGATGCTACAGGCACTACAAGATGATTTTTATTTAATTAATCATAAAGGACAGGATTTAAGTCAGGCCCGTATTCAGCAATCGTATCTGGATTTACGTTTGCAAGAACTCAAGTTTGCAGCCTTGCTTCTGGAATTAAAGAAAACACCAGGAAAAGTTCTTCACCTGGCTTAAGCCACTTAGTCAAAAAAAATTAGGTGTAAAATGGGGATGAAAATATCTCCAAAATAAGCAGCAAAGTATCTCTACCAGTTAAAAGCTAAAGAGATACTTTAAAAATAAAAATTCGATTTGATATATAAAATCAGTCATTTAAAAACTGTAAAAAATATTA
Source organism: Acinetobacter sp. ACNIH3 (assembly GCF_002918965.1). Classification (NCBI taxonomy): domain Bacteria; kingdom Pseudomonadati; phylum Pseudomonadota; class Gammaproteobacteria; order Moraxellales; family Moraxellaceae; genus Acinetobacter; species Acinetobacter sp. ACNIH3. Next base: position 52,328 of record NZ_PQLP01000017.1, read on the forward strand.
TTTTTCCTATCGTATCCTGTATAAAAATCAGCTAATCTAATTTGTATAATAAAACGGCAGCATAATAAGGACAGCCCTATGTCACGTGATTATCAGCAGTTCCCGGATGATGAAAATGGCAATGTACTCTGGCAGATGTTTCAGGATGGCGATGATCTGACTGAAGCACATGAAATTGAATTTTCGATTGCATTTAATGAAGAATCTCAGGCTGATCGCTGTGCTTTGCATCTATTAAAAGAAGAACAGAAAATCAGCCTGTTCCAGGATGAAGAAAGCGATACACTCGAGTGGGTGATCACGATTTTCGTTTATATGGAACCGAGCTACGAAGATATTGTTGATCTGGAGCAATGGTTTACCAAAATCGCGAGTGAATTTGGTGGCGTTTATGATGGTTGGGGCTGTATGGCTTATGTATATGACGACATCGACGATGATGATACGCCTTTGACCAGTTAAAGCTAAACAAAATTTTTATAACACAGAATGAAGAGTATAAGCCCAGCCCGTCTGGGCTTTTTCTTATGGTGAATCAATAGTTTATTAATGAATAATTCAAACTGATATTATTTAAAACGAATAGAGGAATTGTAGAAATTAAATCCATATAAAATATAAGGTATAAAATGCTATAATGATTTTTTAATTTATTCATTTCTTATTTTTATTTTTATTTTTATTTTTGAGGTTCTTATGAGTCTACCCCATTGTCCAAAATGCCAGTCTGAATACACCTACGAAGATGGGGATTTACTGATTTGTCCTGAATGTTCGCATGAATGGAAAGAGGGTGAAGATACAGAAGAGCAGCTAATCATTAAGGATGCCAATGGTAATGTTCTTGCTGATGGTGATAGCGTAACAGTGATCAAAGACCTGAAAATTAAAGGTTCATCATCTGTGGTGAAAGTCGGAACTAAAGTAAAAAGTATTCGCCTGTTGCCAGATGCAGCAGATGGTCATGATATTGACTGTAAAATTGAGGGTATTGGTGCAATGAAGCTCAAGTCTGAATATGTGAAAAAAGCATAATCCAGTCCTGATCTGTTTTAATCTATTAAAGTTTGAACCAGAATGGCGGTTTAAAAAATAAGCCGTCATCACCTGCCTTGGCTTACATTTTATTTCATACGGGGCATAATCAAGAAAAAATACTGAGTAAATAAAACCTCATGCCTCATCTTCATATTGAATATTCAGATAATATCCAGAATCTGGAGGTCAAGCCGATGCTGCTCGGGATTCACCAGGCCTTATATACTGCAAATTATATTCAGGATCCGAATGATTTAAAAAGCCGGGCAATTTGTCAGCAGAATTATGTGATTGGACTGGATTTGAATACCACTCAGGCCTATGTGCATGCAAAAGTATCCTTATTGTCGGGGCGTAGTCCTGAATTGAAACAGGCAATTTCCCAGTGTGTCTTAGCAGTGCTGCGACAGCATGTACCAGCCCAGCAGGGTTTGACAATACAGCTCTGTGTAGAAATCATAGAAATGCCAAAGGACTGTTATAGTAAAGCCTTTATTTAACTTTAGTTTAACAATACTTGTATGTTGTTGGAATTATAAGTATTGTTTTTCGGAATTGTTATGTTGTGACAAAACTAAAATCTAGCAAACAGTGAAAAATAACTTAAATAAGCTTAAATTAACCGGACTCCTTTTCAAGTTTTATGAAAGGTGTTTAGCTAACAATAAAATGATCTTTAAAAAATGAACTTTATGGGGCTTTTAATATATTTGATGATTTTAACTAGCTAAGGTTTTTTTGCTGTAATTCTAAAAAAAATCTATGCCCTTCTGTCGGGGCAGATTGCAGTGATTATTTAACCATTTAAAAAATATAAGAGAATAGAGATGAAAATATTCGGGGACGCATCTTTAGGTAGAGAAATAGTTGATTTATTACATGAATGGGATAGTGCAATAACAGGCTTGGATATTCAGAATGTGCTTAAGTTGTGTGTATCAGATGTCAGGTTTTTTGATTTAAGTACAGAAGTTCATGGTCTGGAAGCTTATGAACAGAAATGGAATCTTTACAAGCCTTATATGCTGCATGGAGTGACCATACAGCGGCATGATGTGACAATCCACGTAGAGCCTCATTTAGCTTTGATTCATGGTTATTTCAAACTTACACCAGCAAGTGCTGAAAAAGTAAAATGGCTTCCATCCGTGAAATGGTGTCGTACTAGCTTATGTTTGAAAAAGGAACAAGGGCAATGGAAAATGGTGCATCAGCATATTTCGGTACCGGTAGAGATTGAAACACATAGCATGAAAGTATTAGAGCTAACCATTTAAATCTATAATGACATTATTTATATGAATTCATTCGCTATTTAAGTTCTCTACTATAGGGCAATGTTCAGTTGAATTCCAATAAAAAAAAGAACCTGAATGATTTAGGCTCTTTTTATTTGCAGAATGAGTATTAACCAAAGCGTTTTGGAATTTTCTGTCCATTAGGTATAGGGGTTTCAGCATTTTTTAATACACCGAATAACCAGGTTTCAGCATGCTGCACGGCGGTCTTGAGCTGATCGCCTAATGCTAAACGACCGGCAATGAAACTGGCCAGTGAACAGCCTGAACCATGATATTCACCCTCCAGACGAGCACAACGGGTCTGGTTCCCCAGTTCACCCTGAATATATAAACTGTTCTGGATATAATCAGGAGTATCTTCATGACCACCTTTAACCAGTATAGCTTTGGCACCCATGGCAAACAGTTTTTGTGTCGCAAGTTCCAGATCCTGCTCACCTGTCAGTGCACGCAATTCCACTGTGTTCGGTGTAATAATAGTTGCATGAGGGATCAATTGGGTAAAAGCCTTGACCAAGGTTGCCTGATCTCCCAATGAGCCACCACTGTTCGCGACAAGTACCGGATCAAGCACATAAAAATATTCAGGATGCTCAGCAAGAAACTCGGCTAGGGCTGCAATATTGTCGGTAGTACCAAGCATGCCGGATTTGACACCACAGATGGGCAAGTCACCGACTACCGCATGAGCTTGTGCAAGCAGCAGGCTTTTTGATGTCGCTTCAAAGCCAAATACCTGTTGAGAGTTCTGAATGGTAAGGGCGGTACAGGCTATTGCAGCATGAGCCCCGCTTTGGCCAATAGCTTCAATATCAGCCTGGAGGCCTGCTCCACCTGAAGGATCCAAACCTGAAAAGCATAGTACGGTAGGGCGCAAAACGATGTCCTTAAACTCTAGATTTGCGTTAGTATAGGCAAAATTTCATGAACACTCGATACCCATTTGTATCGAAGTAACCGGAGGACTGTGGTGATTCAGAATATCCTGATTGATCTGGATGGAACCTTAACTGATCCTAAAGTAGGGATTACTACTTCAGCACGTTATGGCTTGGAAAAAATTGGTCATCCTATTAGTCCCGATACCAATATTGACTGGATTATTGGACCACCGCTTAAAGCCTCACTCGCTAAAATTCTGAACGTTGCAAGCAATCACGTGCTGGCAGAGCAGGCACTAGAAGCCTATCGGGAACGTTTTGCAGTCACTGGACTGTATGAAAATAAAGTCTTTCCTGAGGTAGCTGAAACTTTAGCTGAACTCAAACGCCGTGGATATCGACTATTTCTTGCGACTGCTAAACCCACCGTTTATGCACGACAGATTCTTGAACACTTTGAGCTAGATCAATATTTTGAAGGCATTTATGGCAGTGAGCTAAATGGTGATCGTACCAACAAAGGTGACCTGATCGAATACCTCTTGCAGCAAGAGCAGTTAGATCCAGCTACTTGTATTATGGTTGGAGATCGTGAGCATGACATTTTTGGTGCTAGACATAATGGGATAGAAACTATTGCAGTTACTTATGGCTATGGTTCGCCAGAAGAATTTGCTCAAGCTGAGCCCAAATTTCAGATTCAACGCTTTAATGAAATTTTTGATTGTCTAGGTAAATAATTTTTATATTTTAAAATTTCTTCGCTTTAGATATTTAAAATAATTTCGATTTATATTTTATGAATCGAGATTATTTTTCAGTTATTTAATTAACATATTTATATAAAGAGTAAATTAAATTATAAACTTATTATATTAAATTTAAGCTATTAAATAGTGGATTAATAACCTGTTTATAAATTTGTAATTCATGTGTTAAATCAAGTAACTTATTTGTTGTTAAGTGTAATTAATTTACAAATATACAATTAACTAGATATAAAAGCTTATAATTTAATATAAATCATTGAAATACATAATAATAAAATTAATATAAATTTTCTAATATAATTCATCAATAAATTGTATATAAATATAAATCAATAGCTTAAATCATATTAATTAATAAAATTAAACTTCAATTTAAAATTACTACATAATAATAATAAAATCTTACTTATTTTATGGTTTTAACTTGGATTTACTCCTGCTATGAAGAGCTGGTTGGAAATTATAAACGGCACGACTCATCATAAGAATATTCAGGAGTTTCTCTCATGGCTAGCATTGACATATTGGCTAAGAATAATGGACAAATTATTCAAAGTTTAAATGCCGATTCGGTTATATTAAATCAAAATTCCGTAGTTAAAATTGGCGTCAAAATAGAGGATGTTGCCAATATTTTAAGAGAAGGAAATGCGGCAGTTATCACACTTAAAAACGGTGAAAAAATTGTTGTAGAAAATTATTTCGACCCCGCGGTGAATGAAAGTTTACTTGTTTTTGAAGGGAATAATGGCGAGCTGTACTGGGCAGAATTTACCGACAGTTCAGGTCAATTACTAGTTAAATACAACCCGATCACTGAGGAGGCCCTCCTTGGAGGAGGGGCAACTGACTTACTGCCTTGGATTGGTGGAGCATTAGCTGTTGGGGGAATTGCAGCAGCGGTAGGTGGATCGGGTGGTTCGGGTGGATCATCTTCAGGAGGAAATATAGACAGAATCCCACCCAATGCACCTGAAGTTACAAGTTTTGATGGTATTACTATACAAGGGCTTTGTTGCATAAAGATTTTAAAGATAGAGCTTTCCTAAGTTGTTTAAATTTAAGTGACAACTTGGGTATGAGCTCGGCCTAATTCCATAAATTTATTTAATACTGCCACACGTGCATGAATCT
>NZ_PQLP01000018.1:0-57315 GCF_002918965.1 Acinetobacter sp. ACNIH3
ATGTAGCCAAAGGCTCTCACCACCTGAGCCATGGTCGTATCCATACCTGCACGCATGTCCATGGGCTGAGTAGACAACCAGATTTCATCAATGCGGATCATGTTGCAAGTGCCTTGAGTAATTCTGCCAAGGCAGGTATTTCTGATGTCTGCCATTTTAGCTGAATATCATTATTCGTATGAGGCACGGTGATACACAACGTGATCCTCTCATCAATAGGTTGGCTGATTGCAGCAGTGTAAGGCAAAGCAATAAATGCTGGATTCACATGAGTAGGATCCTGCACGGCACCCTCATGATGGCTGAAGATCCTGATCCAACGACTGACAAGGTTGGCATTAATACTATGTTGCAGTGCGACCGAAGCGATCGAGGTATTAGGATTTTTGCAGGCATTGACAATACTGAGTTTGAATTCTTTGCTGTATTTTCGGCGTTTTTTAGCAACAGGAGGTGTTGCTGAATATATATCCATGTTCATGGATTAAGTCCCCACTTGTTTTTAGGTGGGAACTAAATTAAGGCTTATAGGATCGCTTGGTAAGGCTGTGTTAGCCGGATGCTTACAAACTAGACCATGATTGATAAGGTATAAGTATTCTGAAGTTTGGTCACTGAAGAAAATTGCTTATATGAAGTTGCCAGGTTCTTTCTAATCTGGCTAATGTTCACACGGACATGAAAAATATAAGTGTCTCGTTCTTCCATATTAGACGAGTTAAAGCTGGGTCAATGGTCAGCTATTAGAAGTGGAATATGGCTTAAGTCAGCATGAAAAAATTGAGCAGCCAATAAAGGCGTTAAAATTGAACAAGGAACAGTTCTTAAAAACCTTTTAAGGCTACATTCATTTAGAATGTAGCCTTTCTTTTTTACCACTCAAAACGCTCATTTCTTAATTTATTATCTTGATCATCTTTTTCTGACTGAACTTCTATACGTTTTAACCATTCTTCTTCTTTTGTGTCAATGAATGGTAAGAGAGATGGATGAGATGTCTTGAGTTTATCTTTTAAGGCGGTAATAGACGGCAATCTTCGTTTCATTTCCTCTGACCAACTTCCAGAAGCCGAACGTAAAGTGAAAATATTTACTTCGATAATTGTATCTAAAGTATCTTGAGCATTATCACTGAAGTCAAGTAAATTCAATAGTATATCTAACCACAATATTTGACCATTATCTTGAATAATAAATAAATTAGAATTTTCTATCCAAAAATTTAATTTATCATGATCATGATCATGATCGATCCAATTTAAAACACATTGATGATTTGCATAAACGAGTATCTTTCTTAGATCATTACTCCAAAATTTATCTAAAAATTCTTGATCGTCTAAGAATAGAGGAAGAAATAGATCTGTACTCTTTTCAACACAAACTTTTAACAATTTAAAGTTTTTTGAGTTTCGATTTATAGAAATATATTTCTCATCATCAAACAAGCTTTTTACTGCTTCAAGAACTTTAATTCTATGCGGTTCATCCAAAGTAAATAAGTATTCTAACGCTTCTTCACTATGGTCATACAAGTTACCATTTTTAAGTATTGTTCTAAGTTCTCTTAAAAGAATACTCTCATATTTACTAGGTATTTTTTTTTGAAAAAAACACTCATCTAACAGCACATATCTAACTTGATCTATAGCTTCTACATAAATTAATGCATCAATTAAAATCTCAAATTGATCATTAGTAATTTTATTATGATACTTGAGTGCTGATAATCTTGGGAAATTTATAACATCAATTTTTTTGTCAATAATTAACTGACTAAAATATTGGAAGTCATCATCATTTTGACATGCTTGAATCAACAATAAACAAATTGTATGTTTAAAACTATCATTCTGCCTCAAAAATTCGATAAAGATATAAAAATCATCTAATGAATTATTCTTAATACCGACTAACAAACCTAATAAGAACTCAGAAGAACGCATTGATTTATCAAGATTAATATCACTCAAATATTTAATACATTGATTAATATCAACAAATGTTTTTGAGCTAGTTTCTCCTAATTTTATTAGATAATTGTTTTGCATCCATCCAGTATTTGCTTTAATTAATAGATCAAGATTTTCTATGAGTTTATCTACATTCATTAACTCATTACCAATATGATTTATTAGATCTTCATAGTTATCAAAATCTGGTACTTGTATTGCATATTTATCATCATTTTTTTTAGTCATTTTATATAAATCATGATCAGATACTAAAATATATGATTTTATTAATTCAGTTAAATTATGCTTTGTAGGTCTCAATAACTGTTCTAGAGTTACCAATTCTAACAATAATTCTGGAGCATTTGATTTCAATTCATCTTCATTAAATTTAATAATATTTAAAATTTGAGTGTGTGCTTCTGAAAAGTAACTTCTTTTACTAAAATTTTCTAAATATTCTTTTACGGAATCAACTTTTCCACATGTCCATATGATTTCTTTAAGGTTATCTACAAATATTTTTCTGGCTTGCACAATTCCTTGCTGATCCAACTCATTCAAGATTCCAAGTAAAAACTCAACCCATGACCAAATTTCGCCATAAGTTTTTGGCTGATAGCCATAATCAGAGGATTTTCCACTTTCATTAGATCCACGAATAAGATAACCATATTCGTGGAAGTTTAAGGCTTTAGATAGACAAGCTAATAAAATTGGTAAATATTTTTCATTAGCATGCAATTTAGTAAGAACTGCTTTTTTTTGTTCAAAATTGGCTAATGTCTCAGAAGTGTACAGTCTAAATAAGGAGGTCAATAAATCCATAATAGAATTATTTTTTTCATTCTCTTTTTCATCCTTAGCAAAATAAGCAAGCAAATGAAACGCTTTTTCAAAGTTATGCTCTTGGTACGCTAATGCCCTAATTAAACGAGATATCTCCACAAAAGATGGGTTTTCACGCGTTAAAAAATTTGGATCTAAATGATGTTTTTTTTCAAATAAGTTAAGAAGTTGGTCTTCATCTATTTGCGATAGTAGTCTTATTTTTACTAAGTCTTGAGCGTCATAATTTCCTGTTAAAATTTTTTCTCCAAGAAAGCCTTTATTAGAGAACCATAAAGTGACTAAATCCTTAATTTTTGGAAGATCATGAAAATAACTCAGACGCTTAATAAAAGATTGCTGTAAACGTTCAGGCATCGACTTAGTTAGTTTATCTAGTTGATTAACTAACTTTGTAGAAATTAGCTCTTTAGCTAAATGATTTGCCAGTGCATGAGGTAGAATAGCTCGCCATACGCCACGTTGTTGAACTATATCTTTGCTTTTTAACATCTCTATTGCTTCGATTGCAGTATCAGAGTCTACTCTTGCAAAGTTAGATAAAAAATCCAATTCAGAATTTTCTTCACCGCTGTCTTCTATATTAAAGGAATAGACTAGAGCAAAATTTTTCGCAATTTTAAATAGCTCCTCATTTTGTCGACCTTTTTGCCAAAATAGTCGTTCAAATAATTCACTATCAGTAAGTAATGCTAGGTTAACAGTTTTTTCAATATTTGAAGCTATGGCTAAGGCCAATCGATAATTCCCACCTGAGAAATCTGCAATTTTACGTCGGTTTATATCATTAACATCAGGATAATGTCGTTCAATTACTTTTTGAATAATATCTGTACTATTTGGTTGAAGCTTATAGACATCAGTCCTTTCAGGTAGATCATCTTTTACATCATATTCAATTGTTAAAAGTGAAATTTCAGTACTCTGAATTTTTTTGGTTAAATTTGCATGAGTATCTTGTCCACAATTATCTACAATTAGAATAAATGGCTTATTTTTTAATTTTAATTCTTCAATAAAATGTTCAGGGAGTGGATTTGGTGAATCCCCAATATCACAGTACCAAACATCTTTAACATCTAGATTCTTTTCACCAATGCGATCATCGAATAGTGCTTGTGCAAAACGTGTTTTCCCTACACCAGATAAACCTACTAGTCTTACAGAAGTACTAGCAATCGAAAGTTTATCTCGAATCGCATTAATACCATCCACCACATTAAGTTCACTATTATTCCTGTTTTGTGGAGTAATAACCTTTATATCATTATCAACAAAGTAAGGTTCTTCTATACTTGCTTTTGTATTTGACCAATCATCAAAACGTTGCCAACCTTGAGATGACTCTTCTGTGAAGAAGTATCTAGATAAATCATCATGTTCAAGTGTTACAAACTCTGATTCAAAAAATGATGCTTCTCTCCAAATTAGAGTTATACCTAGCTCAGTAGATTTGTTTGTTATCTCAGATAAGGCTTTAGGCATTGTCATTTTTTTTGAACCATCAACTTCTATCTGACCCTGTCCCCACAGTTGATTGGTATAAATCAAAATTTTGGATATATCTTCATAATCTCTTTTTGATCTTACCAACATTTCAATAAAATCTTTTTTATGATCTGAAAGTGACGTTGAGTAAAATTTTGCTTGGAATCCAATAACCTCACCATTATGTGCAATTGGGTTCTTTTCAATACCTGACTGATTCTTGTAACCAAACCAACCTTTTGGAAGATTAAACTCACGACAAAAAAGTAAGTAGGCGAACCACTCGAATGTAACTTCTTTATCATTAGAAAACTTCGATGAGAATACATCCCAATTAGGTTGGATCATTTTTAACCATCTATTTAAAAAAGATTTTATATCCTCCTATCTTCTATTTATAAAATTAGTTAGTCAAATTTTGTTAGCCTTTTACATTACAAATCATATCTAGTTCATCAGCCCACCATTGCATTATTTCAATACGTTCTTCATAGTGAGCGCCTTTATCATATATTCCTTTAACTCCTTTTTTTAAATGGGAAAGAGCAGATTCTATAACTTGTTCTCTATCACTAAATTTTTTGTTTAATCTTGTGCTAGCTATATGACGGAAGCCATGTGGATCTTGCTTTCCTTCATATCCTATTCTTTTAAGTGCCATGTTGAATGTATTATCAGAAATCGGTATGGAAAGTGATTTACGGCTTGGAAATAACAAGTTAGCTACACCTGAATTTTCTTTAAGTTCTTTTAATAAGCAAATACTTTGTTTTGACAGAGGAATTGCATGAGGGATATTTTTTTTCATTATAGATGCTGGTCTAATCCATACTGACTTATCAAAATCAAATTGATCCCAAGTTGCAAATCTAAGTTCAGATGGTCTAGGAAACATTAGTATTAGTAACTCTAAACCTATTGCTAATTCTCTAACGGGGTACTGTCTTATTTTAGTAATTAATTCAGGGAGTTCATCATATTCAACAAAATTCATGTTCCCTTTCTCATATGGATCTAAATACTCATTTATTCCTTCTAAAGGATTTGAGGTTACTTTATTCTGGAATTTAGCCAAATCATATGCACCACGGCAATATGAAGTTAATTTCTCAACTTGATTGTAAATTTCGAACTTCTGCTGAAGCCCCTTAAAAAAATCAAGCCAGTCTTTTGGGGTAATCTCTTTAAAATTTCTTTCACCAAAATTTGGGATAATATGCTTTTCTATAGATTTAACCGCTTTTTTAAAAGTTACTTCATTCCATCTTTTTTTTCTGGTTTCGATCCAATCCTGCATTAAATACTTAAATTTTAACTCCTCAATCTCTATCTTTTCTTTAAGAAGAGTTTTTTTTGTTTTTACCTCTCCCCCATTGGATTTTCTTAAACTAATTTCCATGGCTTTTTCTCTAGCTCGAACCGCAGATATTTCTGGGTAAGAACCAAGACCTAACCATGTCCATTTATTTTCATTATTTTTGTATCTTAACTGCCAAGATTTTTTACCACTAGTTTGAACACGAAAATATAAATTATTACTATCTCTCTCCCTATATTCTTTCGACTCTGGTTCTAAAGCATCTAAAACTGTATCTGCTAAAGGTCGTCTTTTAATATTACATCTTTTCATTTCTACACCTTGTATCCTGATGTTTGAAATATTATTGGGATACAGAACTGGATACAAGATTGCTAGTTATATGACAGGATATGAGTGGTTATGAGGGTATGAGAAATTAATGTAAATTATTGTAATTCATAAAAAAACCGCTCATGAAAGTATATGGGATCTCATGAGCGGTTAAGAATTTGGTAGGTATATCCAGACTCGAACTGGAGACCTCTACGATGTCAACGTAGCGCTCTAACCAACTGAGCTATACACCTAGAATGCTACGCATATTATAAATTTTTGAATCCTAAGACAAGTTTTTTCCTTTATTTTTCAGTGTAGATGCACAATTTTTAAGCAAGTATCTGAATTTATTAATATCCTTTTGGTCAGGCTTATAAGCTGAAAATTGATTTCTCTCATAGATTTGTATAGCTTCATAAAAAGACGTAACCTGATCTGAGCTTAAGGAAGCTGATATTCGAAGCATCCACTGTCTAAATGTTTCAGCCGGTTGCTTACGCATCTGAATAAGCAGGGAACGATTAAGCTGCTCTATGGCTAGCTCGAATGGTGAATTCTGTCTTCGCTTTTGAATGTAAATCCATAAGAAATAAGATGCGATCAAAGATGAAATACCTATTATAAGTATCCACACAGCTGCATAAGCAGAGTTCAAGCCAAGTTTAGACATCCAGCTGCGTTGTGAATCTGCATTATAACCTACCACCTTACTTTGCCACTGATAACTGGCATAGTCACTCCAGACCCTCAACTTGGTCATAAACTGATATTGCTGTGTTGTCCATGTTCTACCCTCACCTAAAACTGCTGAATTTTCAGACATCAAGTTTTGCATACCATTATCAATACGTTGTGGAGCAATAATGGCAGTAGGATCAATTCGCTGCCATTGCTGGTTCACCCAGACTTCAGTCCAGGCATGGGCATCCATCTGGCGCACTTCCCAACTCTTGCCATCAGGTGCGAGTGAACCACCTTGATACCCCGTGACCACACGTGCTGGTATTCCTGCATAACGCATTAGCATGACAAAACTGGAGGCATAATGTTCACAGAAACCACGGCGCGCATTAAACAGAAATTCATCCACCCGGTTTTGGCCTAATGTTCCTGGGGTTAAGGTATATACAAAATTATTCTCTCGATACCAGTTCAATACATTTTGGATATAGCGCTGTTGACTACCCTCGCTCTGTTTAACTAAATTTGCTGCCAGTGCCTGAGTTTGAGAATCATATTGAGCAGGCGTTCGGGTATTCATATATTGCAGATAGTTAGCATTTAAATTAGGCTGCTCTACTTCTGTTCCTACCCAGCGTAGCCGAACAGGTTCCACGCGCTGAGTTAAACGGCGCGGCACAATTCCCCAATCATAACGGTTATAATAACGAGGCTCTAAAGGGACTGATTTCTCCAATCCCATCACCCACAGTACGGATGGATCTGAAGCCAGATACTGATAATCCCAGCCCGATGCCAATGAGGCAGAATCATTCTGTTGGCGGATTTGTGGCTGCTGATTGATTGCACTACTGGTCCAGGTTTGACCATCATATTCATCTAATACCAAGGCACGCCAGTATAATTCTGCACGCGGAGGTAGCTTGCTTACATCGCCTATAATTCGGAACGCTAATGCACTCGACTGAGATAACTGTGCAATATCCCCCGGAGACATCCTGTCACTAATTCCGGTGACCCCTTTATTTTCAGGAATGGGGATATGCCACATCGGTGGCAAACGTGGAAAAAAGATAAAGAGTAAAATAAAAAATGGCAGTGCATAGAGTACAAATTTGCCGACATGTTTAGCATCTTGTTTTAATGCGTTCTCCTGAGCCTGTAAATCCTGCTCAAATTCACCTATCTGAATACGATATAAGCCAATGAAACAGCTTAGTAAGCACAGCAGAATCCCAAAAGCCATGATAAAAGACTGGCTATACAGGAAAGTACTCGCCGCCACAAACAGGGCAAAGTTAAATAAAATAATCAGGTCACGTTTAGTACGGGTTTCAAAAGCCTTGGCAAATAAGAAAGTGGAGAGCACGGCAACACCTGCATCTACACCCAAAAAACTTTGATGCGTAAAATAAATAACTGCAAGTGCTACGACTGTCAGCAACAGGGTCCATTTTTTAGGAAAAGTCTTTTGCTTTCTCAGATTCAACCAGAGCAATACCAGCATCAGGGCAAAGATGATGCTGAGTCCTGCAGGCAGATAACTCACCTGTACAGCCAGAATTAAACTGAGACTGAGCAAAATGGCTGTGCGGATATTTGCATTCATCATGTCTATCTTCTTAAGCCTGTGCCAATAAGAGTTTGGCCTGATGCATCTGTTCAGCGCCATAACCTGAAGCCAGTTCTGCATGGGGCAAATGCAGGCTATAGGCCAATTGCTGTTGTTCACATTGTTCGACCAGCCCCATCATCCATTCCAGCTTTTCTTCATGCGATGGGCTTGGCATATGTGCATAATGAATCTCTATACTGTGCTGGTTCTGATATTGTTCAAAGACCTTAATATATAAACCCTGCCCACGCGCTACCTGTTTCCAGGAAACAGCCTGCAATGATTCCCCTGTCTGATAACTTCGTAGTTCTCGAAACTCATCCATTTCTGGCTCAAAACTTGGCAAATGCTGCTTATTTTCAGCAGTCGAATACTGGGCTTTCGGTGCTACCCATGCAAAGCGCTGGTGATAAAGATAGGTCCAAGCTCTTACCAGTCCAAAAGGATAGACCGAATATATCTGAATGGCCGGATAGACAAATTTTCCACGCTGTTCAGCATAAAAGGAAAGGCTAAATTTTTGCCTGGTCTGATTGACCAATACCTTATAAAGCTGTTCACCTGCCTGAATATACAGATATCGTGATTGTGCGAATGGTTGCTGAAAATGGAAATGCAGATTCAGGTCGTGTCCCACCTGCCCGATTTCATCTGTAAGCAGTTCGATACTTAACCCATGCAGCTGCTTAAAAGTCAGATAAAAACTGATACACAGTACGGCACTGATCAGAAAGCAAAAACCTAGAATCAGGTTATTGGCATAATTTACACCTGCAATAAAGGTGATGAAAATAAGTACCAGATACAGATAGCCCTGCTGATAGATAAAGACTAGCACATCACGTTGTGAGAGCTGTTTTTGCTGTGCAAACTGAAAACGTTTACTTAACCAGTTCTGCCAAAACTTTCCCAAGATCTGGCTCCTAGCTTATCGCCACTTGCTGCATGAGATTTAAGGTTTCTGCCTCACTCAACCCTAAACGATGCGAAGCCACTGCCACAAACACAGCCTGTACATCATCTGGTGTAACGAAAGCACGATTCTCAATCAAAGCATGTGCCTGAGCTGCCCGTTTTAATGCCAATAAGCCACGTGTTGATAATCCATAACGGTTTTTTCGGGTTTCTTCAGCCAGATCCAGCAAATATTCCTGTATAGGTTCGCTGATATAGATCTGATTGACCAGTCGCTGCAGCTCTAAAATCTGCTCTTCACGGAACACATAGGCCAAGGTTGCAATTAGGGCAAAGCGGGATTCTTGCTGCAATAACAGTTTTTCTGCATGTCGGGATGGATAACCTAAAGATAAACGCATCAAGAACCGATCTAGCTGGGATTCTGGCAAAGCATACGTTCCGCTCTGGAATAATGGATTCTGTGTTGCAATCACCCAAAATGGTTTAGGCAAGGCATAACGTACTCCATCGACTGTCGCATAACCTTCTTCCATCGCTTCCAGCAAAGCACTTTGGGTTTTGGGGCTGCAACGGTTAATTTCATCCGCCAAAAGAATCTGGGTAAAGATTGGACCCTGCTTAAACTCAAATTGATGTTCTTTCTGATTAAACATGTTGATGCCAATTACATCGCTGGCAAGCATGTCATTGGTAAACTGAATCCGTTGAAACTTTAAGCCGGCAAGATGAGACAGACTGCTTGCCAATGTGGTTTTACCTAAACCCGGTAAATCCTCAAACAGAACGTGTCCACCAGCAATCAGGCAACACAATGCCAGTCGGGTTTGTGCCTGTTTATCCAGCACAATTGCATTAATTTCTTTAAGGAATTTTTCAATACTGGGAGCATAGCTGGCAATCTGCTGTTCAAGCTGAGTATTTATGTGCGCTATATCATGATTTGCTTTTTGCTTTATGCCCCACATCACAAATTTTCTCATTAAAATAGATACTTGTGATTAACATACACTGAATTTAAACCACACTAAAGACCAATAATATATCTTTACACTGAGTCACTTACCTAATCATCAGAAATATCCAATAAAAACGGTTTATTTAAATATTTTAATCTTGCCTATTAACTTCTTTAAAGTTAGAAGCTGCTTAAAATATATTCCAATCCTTCAGTAAAGATAAATTACCTCAAACTATCTAATTGGGTTTCTCTACATTTCCAAAGTCACGAAACGAATTTATCATTCTCATTTTTACAGGTATAAAAGCCATATCTTAAAAGTATATTTTTAAGCTATTTGTATAAAGTTTAAACTTGATGATAAATATAAATCAGCGCATAGACTTGTATAACCATCTAATATCTTATCTTTCTAGATTTTGTAAAATGTAAAAAAAAGCGCCCCGAAAGGCGCTCTTTTTATTGATTCATTAACATGGACATTTTTTCATGCCACCGCCAGCAGAGGGATAACGTGCATCCACACAATGACGATAGAAAGTTTTGGCATCCATCGCTTCCAAATCTGGATGATGTTTTTTCATATGTTCCAGATAGGTCTGATAATCCGGTACTCCAACCATCAAACGGAAACTCTGCTGCAAACGTTGCCACAGCGTCGCGATACGTGACCAGTTTTTCGGATTCAGGATTAAATCCTTTTGCGACATGACGGTCATTTTAATGATCTTGTAGATCACCGCTTTTCCGCCTTTGGCAAATTTCAGATTCATACCAGTCTCCTTAGTGATGTGCTGTAGGTTTGATCTCAGCAGGATCACGATAAATCGCTTCAGCTTCATGTACAGTTGGTTCCGGATTTGCCAAAGCACGGCGAATCACACCAATTGCAGCAAACAGCATGACGAAAGCAACAATCATAAAGAAAGCACATAGACCCGCATTGATCTGATTCGACAATGCTACTGTGTGCATCTCAGCCACGGTTTTTGCTGGTGCCAGAATTTCATTATTGGCAATTGCCGTGTTAAAACGGTCAGCTTGCGCAAGGAAACCGATCTTCGGATTTTCATGGAAAATCTTTTGCCAGCCTGCAGTCATTGAGGTAATGAACAGGAATACAGTTGGAATAATCGTCACCCAAACGTATTTCTGTTTTTTCATTTTGAACAGAATCACAGTACCCAGAATGAGTGCCATTGCAGCCAGAATCTGGTTACCGATACCAAACAGTGGCCATAAGCTGTTAATCCCACCGAGTGGATCGACAACGCCTTGATAAACGAAGAAGCCCCAGCCTGCAACTGCAACCGCAGTACCCAACAGGTTTCCGAAGAAGTTATGAGATTGTTTTACTGCAGGAATCACGATACCCACGGTATCCTGCACCATAAAGCGACAGGCACGAGTACCGGCATCAACAGCAGTCAGGATGAATAATGCTTCAAACAGAATCGCAAAGTGATACCAGAATGCCATCATTTCACGGCTATTGAAGATTTCGGTAATGATATGCGCCATACCAATCGCGAAAGTCGGTGCACCACCAGTACGCGACAGAATCGAGTTTTCACCGACTTCCTGCGCCAGCAAATTCAAGG
Source organism: Acinetobacter sp. ACNIH3 (assembly GCF_002918965.1). Taxonomy (NCBI): domain Bacteria; kingdom Pseudomonadati; phylum Pseudomonadota; class Gammaproteobacteria; order Moraxellales; family Moraxellaceae; genus Acinetobacter; species Acinetobacter sp. ACNIH3. The sequence continues at coordinate 11,702 of NZ_PQLP01000018.1, forward strand.
CTTCAGGGGTTACTACGAAACCAAGGGTTCGTACTGCTTCTGCTGCACTTTCTGCCGTAGTACCAAGTAATGCGACTGGCGAGTTAATCGCGAAGTAAATGCCTGGATCCAGAATCGCAGCACAGATCAGGGCCATGATCGCTACAAAAGATTCCATTAACATGCCACCATAACCGATCATGCGGATATCGCGTTCATTGTTAACCAGTTTCGGTGTGGTTCCTGATGAAACCAGTGCATGGAAACCGGAAATCGCACCACAGGCAATGGTAATAAACAGAAATGGGAACATTGAACCTGCAAATACAGGACCAGTACCATCAATAAATTTGGTAATTGCTGGCAGTTTCATTTCTGGCATCGCGAATAGAATACCAATCGCCAGACCCGCAATCACGCCAATTTTCAGGAAGGTAGATAAGTAATCACGCGGTGCAAGTAGCAGCCATACCGGCAATACAGAAGCAATAAAACCGTAGATAATCAATGCCCAAGTCAGTTCAGTACCTGACAAGGTAAAGAATGGACCCCAGTATGGATGTTGAGCAATAGTTTCACCGTAGATAATGCCGAGCATCATCAATACGAAGCCAATAATGGAGACTTCTGCGATTCGTCCTGGTCGGATAAAGCGCATGTAAATACCCATAAATATTGCAATCGGAATCGTCGCAGCAATACTGAATACACCCCATGGGCTGTTGGTTAAAGCTTTGACAACGACGAGCGCCAATACCGCCAAGATGATAATCATCACGCCTAAGGCACCGAGCATGACAATAATACCGGCAAAAGTACCTAGTTCCTGTTTTGCCATTTCACCCAGTGAACGACCGTCACGACGAGTTGAAATAAACAGTACCAGAAAATCCTGAACTGCACCGGCAAGTACCACACCGACTAATAACCAAATAGTCCCGGGCAAATAACCCATCTGTGCTGCAAGGATTGGACCGACTAAAGGGCCCGCACCGGCAATCGCAGCAAAATGGTGACCGAATAACACGCTTTTATTGGTCGGCACATAATCCAGACCATCACTCAGACGATGGGCAGGTGTTAAACGGCGTGCATTCAGTTCAAAAACTTTATTGGCAATAAATAAACTGTAGAAACGGTAAGCGATGCTGTACACACAGGCTGCGGCCAGTACCAGCCAGACTGCATTCACATGCTCACCACGACTGAGTGCAAGTATCCCGAAGGAGACTGCCCCGACTATGGCTACCAGGAGCCAGATGATTTTCGAAGTCATGGTTGACTTCTGTTGTAAAGTTTCCATTCCATCCCTCATATTGTGAAGCATATAAATCAGCGTGATTTTTTTATTCGAGGTACTGCTGTTTTCCCTTGCGACTTTACGCTTGTTCCTTTCGAATTCCTCTAAGACTTTGGCATAAAAAAGGGGATGATTTTCATCATCCCCTTTGATAATAGTCTATTTTCAGACCATTATGCACGTTCTAGGTATTCACCTGTACGTGTATCAACACGAACTTTATCTTCTTGCTGAACAAATAATGGAACACGTACTACCGCACCTGTTTCCAGTTTCGCTGGCTTACCGCCACCGCCCGAAGTATCACCACGTACACCTGGATCAGTCTCAACGATTTGCAATACCACAAAGTTTGGTGCATTCACTGTTAAAGGAACGCCATTCCAAAGCATGATGGTACATTTTTCATTAGAGTCATCTTTTAACCATTTTGCTGCATCGCCCATCGCGATTTTATCTGCTGCAATCTGTTCAAAAGATACTGGATCCATGAAGTTCCACATTTCGCCATCGTTGTACAAGTATTCCATTTCTACTTCTACGATGTCAGCAGCTTCTAGTGAGTCACCAGACTTAAATGTTTTCTCTAACACTTTACCTGATTTAAGGTTACGTAATTTTACGCGGTTGAAGGCTTGGCCTTTACCTGGTTTTACGTATTCGTTTTCCATGATTGAACATGGGTTACCATCAAGCATAACCTTAAGGCCTGACTTGAAATCATTCGTAGAATAATAGGCCATGACTGGCGCACTCCAAACTTACTAACTTTAATCTATTGATGCTATGGGCTGTTGCAATGTCATTTAGCAAGTCTGACACGAACATGTAGTTGCCACATGCACATTCATTTAATGTTGCGTATTCTAAATGACCAATACACTATGCCGCAACGAAAAATTCCTATTTAACAGACCTTCACTGACTAAGTTACAGTCAGACATATCAATGAACAAATTATTCAGCCCCTACCATCTGCTGATCATTAAGACAAAGCTTTATATAATCTGCTCAACTAATACGTCAAACTTTATCCAATACAGGCACATTCATACTATATATAAACTGTTAAACTAATCGCTTCAGCTTCATCGCTTCCACTTTTACTTTATTCTTCCCACATGACAGACTTTTTCTATCAGGAACAAAACTGGCAGTCACAACTGAGTGACTTGATCACAAATCCGCAGGAATTATTACAACAACTGAAACTCTCACCTGAGCAGCTACTTTCTGGCGCAATTCTGGCATCAGAACAATTCAAGTTACGGGTACCACGTGCTTTTGTTGGCAAAATGCAGGCTGGCAATCCACTTGACCCCCTGTTACTGCAAGTCCTGCCACATCACCTGGAACTGGAAGAGCATCCGGGTTTTGTTACTGATCCTTTGGGTGAAGAACAGGCTAACCAGCAGCCAGGTGTCCTGCATAAATATAAGTCGCGTTTTCTGCTGACCCTGACCGGAGCCTGTGCCGTACATTGCCGATATTGCTTTAGACGTCACTTTCCTTATCAAGAAAATTTACCTAAGAATGAAGATTGGGAAAATATTAAAAGCTATCTGCAAAGCCAGCCGGATATTAATGAAGTGATCCTGAGTGGTGGTGATCCACTCACTCTTTCTAACCGGAAATTAAAACTCTGGATTGAACGTCTGGAAACTTTAACTCAACTTAAATTCTTAAGAATACATTCACGAGTTCCGATTGTAATCCCAAGCCGAATCGATGACGAGCTGACAAGCATGTTAAAAAACAGTAGGCTACGTATTATTCTGGTGGTACACTCAAATCATGCATCTGAGCTGGATGATTACACCTGTAGCAAACTGAATCAGTTGGTTCAGCAACAGATTACCGTACTTAATCAGGCAGTGTTACTCAAAGGAGTAAATGATACTGCACCAGTTTTGGTCGATTTAAGTTATCGCTTGTTTGAAGCTGGAGTGATGCCGTATTATTTACATGTACTTGATAAAGTAAAAGGGGCGCATCATTTTGATTTGTCACCTAAGCATATAAACGAGATTTATACAGAAGTTTTAGCGAACTTACCCGGGTATTTGGTACCTAAACTTGTTCGGGAAATTGCGGGCGAAAAAAATAAGACACCGCTTTTTGGGGTTTCAACATTTTGAGTTAAATAATAAATGAGTAAACATAATTCAGATATTTTTCAAACGCCGACGGAACTTAAACTGGATCAACTGAGCTTTTGTCCAGCCAATGTAAAAGCCTTGCAGGAATGGGTTGCAGGAATTTCGATCCTGCAACTGGGGACATCCTCCAAGTCACTGTTCAGTGCCCTACTGGAAATCTCTGAGCTGAAGTGCTCTGAAACCCTGCGTTTTGACCTGATTCAGGTACTGCATCCGACTCTTGAAAATGTACTGACCAGCCTGGAAAAACACTTCGTCAATCAAGGCCTAATTACTACTGACCGTAATGACCAGATTATTGAACTGGCAATGCTGCTGCGTAGTCATTTTGCCAAGGCCTATATTGATATTGCCAAGCGCTGTAATCATGAGCTGAATCACAGCAGTTTTTCCTTATTTAAACTGGGAAAAAAGAAAAGTCTGACCACAGCACGTATGGTTTCGATTTACTATGCCTTACAACAGCTCAGCCTGCTGCTGTATCAACAGCATATGCTGTATGGCAAGCCAGTGATGGGCCAATGGCTTGCAGCTCATCAGCTACTTGAAATTGCAATGCAAAATAATTTCCATCAGAGCAATATCAATCAGGTCCTGGGTACTCAGCATGAGCTACAGAATATTTCGAATGCGTATGCACAGCTGATCCTGCTGGAAATCTTTAATACTCATCAAATCCGACCTGCAGAAATTCAAGGACTGTATCTTTGCAGTTTTGACTGGACCAAACTGGTTCAGGTTTTACCTAAAGAAACTACCCTGTCCCGCTATGCAGTCGACAGCAGCAAAGACTTGCCACCAGTATATAACTCGCGTCTGAATGATCATTTCAAGCCGAGCATATTTATTGCCACTCAGAACCTGATGGAACATTTGGCGGGTACACAAACCAAAAATGCCCAGTATCTGTCGCGTAATGAAAAATTGTTCCTCACGCCAGCACTACATTTCCATATCTATAACCTGTTAACCACGACCATGGAACGTCGTCATGAGCGTTATGAATACTCAGCGCATATCAATATTTGTTTTGGTTTGTCGGCTGCACATTTCTACCTGTCTCAGGGCAAAAACTTCCATGAAACCCTAGATGTTGAAGGCGGCTACAATTTCCAGAGTGAAAGTAGCTTTGTCAGCGCATCAGAAAATGCTGTACCAGGTTCGTTTAGTCATATCAAAGCCTTAGATCGTGAAGCCAAGCAGATTCACCATGCCGAAGTGCTGGACATCAGCGTCAATGGTTACCGGATTAAGTGGACCGGCTTTACCCCATCGAATCTAAAAACCGGCGAATTTATTCTGGTTCAGGAAAATGCCCAAAGCCAATGGCGTGGTGGTGTGATCCGCTGGATCAAACAGTCAACAGAAAAAAGTCTGGAACTAGGCTTGGAAATTCTGGCGCAAGACCTGTTCCCATGTGCAGTTTATGCACGGACCGACCGTCATCTGAAAAATTATCAGCCAGCTTTACTGGTACAGACAACCCAACTGGATCAGATTTCGAATAGTATTATTGTGTCAGGTGTACAGATGTTTAGGGAAAAACAGACGATTCACCTGCGTGTTGATGGTCGTGAACTAAAAATCTATCTGACCAAAGCACAGCTGATCACACAAAGCTTTATTCGATTTGACTATGAATTATTGAATGATCAGGAAGAACAGATCATTAAAGGCTTTATTCACAAGCAAATAAATGAAATCAATAATCACGACTTATGGGAAGCATTGAAGTGAGAAATCCATTATTGTCTAAAAAGTTAAAACGTACGGAAACACGTTTACTGATTATTGATGATAATCAAATTAGATTTAACCAGATTCGTGATCTGTTGACCGCCAATGAATATCAGGTGGATGCAGTTCTACTGGATGACCTGCAGAACTTTGAAAAGCAGTTGAATTTCAACTGGGACCTGATCATCTTTGGCCGTGCGTATGACCTGAAATATGAACAGGCACTCAGTCTGGTACGCCTGTCGAAACAGCCAAACTTGCCGATTCTGCTGCTTAAACCTGATGACTATCAGGCTAATCAATATACCGGTTATATCCAGAAAGGTGTGTATGACATTTTGAATCTGGAATATCCAGAACGTTTTTACCTCGGTTTGGTACGTGCCCTGTCTTTCAGCCGCCTGACCCAGTCTCAGCAACATTTAATAGAAGAATTAGAAACAGCACAAACTCAGGCACAATTACTGGTTGAAGACAGTAACAAAGCGGTAGCCACCATTCAGGAAGGCATTCACATTCAGGCCAATGAAGATTACCTGAAACTGTTTGGCCTGAATTCTGAAGATGACATTATCGGTTTGCCTTTACTCGATCTGTTACAGCCACAAGATCTAAACGAATTTAAGACCCGTTTTAAGAAAATTTCCCAAGGTCAGTTCGAGCTGGGTGGTTTTGAAATTCATTCAACCAATCCAAAGATTGCTGCAGTCAACCCCCTCAAGCTTGAGTTCCTGGCTTCTACCAGTGAAGAAGATGCTTTACAGCTAACGATTGATACTGCGAAAACTCAATCTGCTACAACAACTGAAAAAGCAGCAGTCAAGCCAAGTACGTTACAATTACTAAAACGCGAGCTGAACCGCGAGCCTGCCAATGCCAATGCATTGATCACCTTCTCTTTTTCTGCTTATGAGCCTCAAATTCTCAATGCAGATTGGGCGATCTACACAGGCTATTTCCATGAAGTTAAGAACTTCCTGAAAGAACAGGTTCGTGTATCGCTGTTTAAACTGGAACATGATGTCCTGGTCGGTATCATTCAGGCCGATTCTCAGGAAATTCTGGAATCTAAACTGATTGGGTTAGCTGCATTAACCAAACCGCAGTTGATTACAGTCAATCAGCAGACCTGCTCTCTGAACTTACGCATCGGTTATACCAAGCTTGACGGTGAACTACATGATGAGGCACAGCTGGATCAGTATATTGCTCGTGCCTTCTCTACACCATTACCTCAAGCACAACAGTCTTCCGAATTTGTGCTGGATATTCCATCGGATATGCTTGCACCTGCAGAAACTGTTCCAAGTCTGGAATTCAGTATTGCCGAACCAGCTGCAGCCCAGTCAGCCTCTAGTCCAGTATCTGCACCAGTTCCAACGCCTGTAACACCAGCCACGGCGGCAGCACCTGTAGCGATGCCAGGTTCAATCCTGCATGCACTGCGTCAATGCCTGGAGCGTGGCGAAATCCATCTGAAATATCAGCAGCTGTATGACAAGGAAGATAGCAACCTGTATACCTATGAGGTTACCAGCGGTTTTATTTTTGAAAATAAATGGCAGGATATTTCCAAGCTGCTGGAACTGCGTGAAGATGATGAACTTTCAATCAAGCTAGATCGCTGGATTCTGGTCGAGTCTTGCAAGCAACTGCATAACTTTATCACCCAATATCCTGAAGCCCGCTTGATCGTAAACCTGAATCGTGCCGTGCTCTTCAAAGACCGTAGTTTTCCTGAGTTTATCTCCAAGCTGATTACGATTATTCGCAGTAAATTAAAGCATCCTCTCACTTTACAATTTGCTGAAGAGGATCTGATTCTGAACCGCGAGGATGCGCAGAAATATATCCGTATTCTGCGTGACCATGGCGCAGAGATTGCGATTCGTGAATTCGGCAATTCGATGTATAGTGAGACCTTGCTCCGTGAAATGGATGTAAATGCCTTAACGATCCATCCACAGCTCACTGCGCAATTGAATTCCAATACCGAGGAATTGCAAGAAAAAATTACTGGCTATCTGGAAATCAAACCAGTTTATCTCCTGTTACGTGAATTGAATGACATGACTTCCTTTGCCAATGCCTGGAATGTCGATGCACGCTTCATTCAAGGAGATTACTTCCAGAAAAAACTGGATCATCTGATCGATGTACAGGAGCGCTAAGCGCCTGTACCAAGTCTGAATATTGTGAATTCATAAATTTCAGGCACAAAAAAACGGGCAAATTGCCCGTTTTTTTTCATTTTGGGTATTAACGTTTAACAGAACGTGACATACCAGCAAAACGTTGTTTGAACTTGTCGATACGACCGCCAGTGTCAACGTTCTTTTGCTTACCTGTGTAGAATGGGTGGCAAGCTGAACATACGTCTAGGTAAAGCGTTTCTTTACCAACAGCTGAACGAGTTTCGATTACGTTACCACATGAACAAGTAGCAACTAGTTTTTCATATTTTGGGTGAATATCGGCGCGCATGGTCGATTCTCCATAAAGATCAAGAAGGTTTTGCTGTCATCGCAATTGATCACTCTCAGAAACTGAGGAAAGGCCAGAATCAAATTCAGGCAGATCAACACCACAACAGACCATTCTTTTGGCCCACCGAGACGGATACCGTCAGAGCTAAGCACAACAAGTTGGGCAATATTATACGTGAAACAAATTTAATAAGCGAATTATTCTTCAGTTTTAACTTCAACCTGTTTGGACCACATATTGGCAACAATGCCGCAAACCATCAGCTGAATTTGATGGAAAATCATGATCGGCAATACAATCATGCCAATTGGCTGACCAATAAACAGGATTTGTGCCATCGGCACGCCGCTGGCTAAAGTTTTCTTGGAACCACAGAAAAAAATAGTTTTCTGATCCGCTTTATCAAAACCAATCCAGCGCGGCACAAACAGGGCCAGCAGCATCACCAAAGTCAGTAAGACTGAGCAGGCAATAATGAGCAGTAATAAGGTCGTTAAGCTTACCTGATGCCACAGCCCTGCCACAACGGCACTACTGAATGCGCCGTAAACCACCATGAGAATCGAACCCTGATCAAAAATCTTAACGATTTCTGGCATTTTCTTCATTTGTGGAAATACCCAAGGACGCAGAATTTGCCCAAGGATAAATGGCACCAGTAGCAGTAAAGTGATCTGCATAATAGATGAGGTTGGATCAAAACCATGTTGTGACTGACCCAAAATAAAAAAGGCTACTAATATCGGGGTAATAAACATACCAACAATATTGGAAAATGAGGCACTACACACTGCACCGGCGACATTACCCTGTGCCACTGAAGTAAAGGCAATCGAAGACTGTACTGTTGATGGCAGGAAGCACATAAACAGGAAGCCCCAGTACAGTTCCTGACCCAATAACGGAACCAGGACCGGCTTGGCCAACAGACCAATTATAGGAAACAGTGCAAAAGTAAATGCGAACACCAAGGTATGCAGCTTCCAGTGCATCAATCCTTCAACTACGGCCTCACGTGATAACTTGGCACCATGCAGAAAGAATAAGATAGCAATGGCAACCGTGGTAATAGATGAAAAGACTTCAGCCGCCTGTCCTGATACCGGAACAAAACTGGCAAGTATCACCATTATAAAAAGCAGTATAGTAAAACGGTCCAATGCCAATAACTTAAGCATATCCCTTCATCCCTTAGATTTTATTGTTTGATATAAAAATGCCCGGCTATCTTAACAGATACCGGGCCCAGGCTATGCACTCAGATTGATGTAATCTTTTCATCTCTACATGAATACATTTCACATATCACACTTAGTTATTACGTGCATTATGGTCCTGCTGAATCAGTTCAATTTTATAACCATCTGGATCTTCAACAAATGCAATAACGGTTACACCGCCTTTCATTGGACCTGCTTCACGAACCACCTTGCCACCACGTGCCTTGATTTCTTCACAGGCTTTATAGGCATCATCGACTGCAATCGCAATATGGCCATAAGCATTGCCAAGTTCATAACTGTCTGTATCCCAGTTATGTGTCAGCTCGAGCACGGTATGGTTCTCTTCATCACCATAACCTACAAATGCCAGAGTGAAACGACCTTCTTCATAATCACGCTTACGAAGTAAAGTCATACCAAGCACTTCAGTATAGAACTTTAGTGACTGTTCCAGATTGCCTACACGTAACATGGTATGCAGCATGCGCATATTATTCATCCTTATTGCCAGATTGTTGTTGGTGTTCACCGAGTAATTTTCCAACCCAGACCACTAGAATGAGAATCGGAATCCCAATCAATGTGGTCATCAGGAAGAAGTTCGGATAACCGATATTGGTGACTATAGTACCTGAATATCCCCCTAAAATCTTAGGGGTTAGTGTCATAAGTGAGCTAAAAATCGCATATTGGACTGCAGTGAAAGATACGCTGGTCAAGCTGGATAAGAAGGCAATAAATGCTGCACCTGCTAGACCGGCAGCTAGATTGTCGACGATAATCGCAAAATACAGCCAGGCATCGCTATATGGCTTGATCACCTTGCCTGTCACTTCAATATCAGTATTACGATTCACATCCACAGGAACCAGTGGCTGGATATCGACATCAAGCATCTTGGTATTTTTAGCATCATTGCTCGTCTGATAGACATGTGTCACTTGCTGAACAGCTCGCTCATCCCCCATCAATACCACACTGATTAAATGCGCTGGCGCAGATTTCAGTTTTTCTGCTGGAATAGCTGTACTAAACACCCCCTGTTCTTCCAGCTTGGCTTCAAAACGCTCATCATTCAGTTCATAAATGATCTTTTGATTATCTTGTAAAGCTTCACCGACATATTGACCACGAACCACAATACTCCCTTCTTCATTAGCATGAAGGGTATTGTCGCTGGTAATTGGTAGAATCTGCAGCTGTGCATTACCTGATGTCTGCAGCAAATATGGCATGGACAGATTAACTGTACTATCAGTCGTATTAGCATTGGCATAAGCCGCCTGAACCTGAATCTGCTTGGCATCAGCCAGTACCTGTACTGGTACTTTCACTTTCCAGTAACCAACTTCATCCGTGTCTGCCTGATAGCGTTGCTGTCCAACCTGAATATCTACCGGATTTAGCTGTTGCCCGGATTTAACCAAACCAATAAAGATCAGATTGGTAGAACAGGCCAGAATGGCACCGACAAACATCAGCTTCATGATATTCATCTTCTGGGCCAATAATCCTCCCAGGAAACCACCTAAGAGGGAAAACATCACTCCATAGACCTTCACTGCTTCAGCAATCTGCTCCTTGCTAAAGTTCATGTCCTGATAGAACACATTGGAAATCACACCAGCAATAATGTCTGAAACACGGTAAAAACCAATCAGCAATAACAGGACCAAAGCCAGTTTTAGACCATAGCGCTTGAAGAAATCCGCAACCGGATTGACCCAGGTTTCATAGGCCATTTCCCGATTCACCGCACCCAGTTTCACCAAGGCGGCACCCACACCAAATGCGACTGCACCAGATCCGATAAAACGCAAAGATTCAAAAGTAAATAATGCAAAGGTATCCTGAATGGCAAACTGTTCAGTCAACATGCTCACCAGGTTACCTGAATATACATAGCTCACTACAAAGCTGATGACCGCGACAAAAAACACCCCGACTAGGCGGAAATAATCACTGCGTACATAGTGTTTACGCACACGATCGACCTGCGGTTCACGGATTGACAGCGTCGTGATAATCCCCACCAGCATCACAGCTGCCATCGCCAGATAGGTCCACTTCCAGGCATCATAAATATAGTTACCTTTTGCGGTACCTAGGTAAGCGGCAAGGAACAATGCACCCGCACCAGCGACAATCATACCAATACGGTAGCCTGCGTTATAAGTTGCAGCCAGCACGGTCTGCATCTGAGTTTCTGCCAGTTCAATACGGTAGGCATCAATCACAATATCCTGAGTTGCTGCGGAAAAGCCAAGCAAGACTGCACCAAGCGCCATCTGCTGAAGATGTAGTTGTCCTAAAGCCGGATCTGAAAAAGCCATAATACAGATCGCGCAAACAATCAGAATTTGGGCGATCAGCAACCAGGCACGACGTCGACCTAAAGCCTTAGTCAGGAATGGCACTGGTAGTTCATCAATCAGTGGTGCCCAGACAAACTTAAAGGAATAACCCAAGGCTGCCCAGCTAAAGAAAGTTACAGCACTTTTACTAATACCCGCTTCACCGAGCCAGAGAGACAGACTTGAAAAAATCAGGAGAATCGGTACACCGGCTGAGAAACCCAGAAACAGCATGATCAGCGCACGCCGGTCCAAGAAGGCTGTAAAGGCGGATTTCCAACCCGTCGTTTGTGTTGTCATTGCTTTATTATTTTCCGCAAAAAACCAGTAGTTGCTATTCAATCCTTTAATACAGGATCTTTCAACAAGATTTACCATTTTCTCTGCATAGATCATTTTATTTTTTTACGTCAAAAGCGACATGTTGGCTTGAATTTTCCGGCTAATTCTGTATACCTTAAATCATTAATGCACTATTTCGTTTTGGACATCAACAGTGACCCAGAGACTCGATCAAATTCATTCTTCAATAACCGCCAATACGATTAACACTACCCTAACTGCACAACAAAACCATGCTAAACTATTAAAGACAGCATTTGAACAAAGCGAAATACAACCTACTCTTGAAAAAACCCGCTTGCAGCCCACGCAACTGACACATATTCCAAAACTGGATAAAATTCCGGCGTCGACCAAGCGTATTAAACCACTCAATAATTTTCTTGGTCAGGATCGTGCACGTGCCTCAGTTGAAGCCGGGATTGCCCTGCCATATTCAGGCTATAATATTTTTGCTGTCGGAACCGCAGGTCTTGGCAAGCGCACCATGGTCAAACGTCTGCTACAGCAACATGCCAAAACAGTAGCAACACCAAATGACTGGGTGTATGTTAATAATTTCCAGAATTCCCGCCAGCCGATTGCATTGCAGTTTCTTGCAGGTCAAGGTCCTAAATTCCAGGCAATGTTGCATCAAAGCTGGCAAACCATTCTTAAACAGCTGGAACGTCGTTTTACTGCGGAAACCTATTACAACCGTATTGAGATGATCCGTCAGCAAACTGGTGATGAACAGCAGCAAGCGCTGATTGAACTGACCCGTGAAGGTGAAGAATTCGATCTAAAGCTGATCTCTCGCAATGATGAGCACTGCTTCGTACCGGTTCATCTCAAAGATGACAAGCTGCAGGAAATGACACAAGATGATCTGAATGCACTGAGCAATAAAGATCGTGCTGAAATTGCATCCAACATGCGTTACATGGATAAAAAACTGGAACGCCTAGGCCTGCACCTCGGTGATCTGGAAGATGATGCTCGTGACCGTGTACAGGTACTCAACCGTGAGATTGCCAAACAGGTGGTTGTACCGCGTGTTGAACAGATGCTGGCTAAATTTAAAGATGTAGAAGGCCTGGATAAATATCTGAAATTCTATGCGGAAGACATCATTAATAATGTCGAGATTGTGCTGGAACAGGAAGAAGATGACTTTACTCCTGGCCTGTTCAGTCGTGTGCCGTCCCGTTATCAAGCCAATGTCATTGTGACATATAAGCCAAACAGCGGTGCGCCGGTAATCTTTGAAGATTTCCCAACCCATTACAACCTGCTCGGTCATGTAGAACAGTTAACCCAGAACGGTACGATTACCACTGACTTCACCTTGATCCGTCCGGGCTCAATGCATCGTGCCAATGGTGGCTTCCTGATGATTGAAGCCGAGCAACTCTTAGAACAACCGTATGCATGGCAAGGCCTAAAACGTGCATTGAAATCTGGTCAGCTGAAACTGTCTTCTCTGGAACATATGCTAACGCTAACGGGCAGTATTTCGATTGAGCCAGCGGCGATTCCACTTGATATCAAGATCGTGTTACTAGCTGAACCAGAAATCTATTATGAAATTCTGGAGCTCGAACCTGAGCTGGGCAGTATCTTTAAAATCCGTGCTGACTTTACAGATACATTACAACGTAATGACGAAAATGAGCAGGCCTATATGCAGCTCATTGCTGATTACGTTCAGGCAGACAAACTGTTGCCTTTTGACCGTTCTGCCTTGGCTGCCTTATTGACTGATTCAAGCCGTCAGGCTGAAGACCAAAGCTCCTTGTCATTACATGCGCTGACTTTGGGTGATTTGATTCGTGAAGCGCATCATCATGCCTTTAAAGCTGATGACAAAATGGTTTCAGAAAAACACATCAACACTGCCCTGGATCATCGCAAATATCGCTTAGGCTATTTACGTGAGCTATATTGGCAAGATCTGTCTCGTGGTACCCAGTTGATTGAAACACGTGGCCATCGTCTTGGTCAGATCAATGCCCTGTCCGTTATTCACTATGCGGACGTGGAATTTGGTTTACCATCACGCCTGACTGCCTCAGTGTATCAAGGTGGTGGTGACATTCTGGATATCGAACGCAGCGTGGAACTCGGTGGTTCACTACATGCTAAAGGCGTATTGCTAATGGCGTCTTTCCTGAAAGCGCATTTCGGTCGTGAACAAACCCTGCACTTCTCTGCAGCTCTGGCGTTTGAACAAAGTTACGGCCAGGTGGATGGTGACAGTGCTACTGTGGCTGAACTTTCTGCATTGATCTCAGCCATTAGCCAGCTGCCAATTGACCAGTCTTGGGCGATTACCGGTTCCATGAACCAGCTCGGTCAGGTACAGCCAATTGGTGGGGTAAATGCCAAGATTGAAGGTTTCTTCGATGCCTGCAAATTGCAAGGCTTGACTGGCAAGCAAGGTGTGATTATTCCACGTCAAAACATGCAGCATCTGATGCTGCGTAAAGATGTAATTACAGCAGTTGAAGCAGGTCAGTTCCATATCCATGCGATTGATACTATTGATCAAGCACTGGAAATTCTAATGGCACGTCCGGTTGGTACCTTGGACAAGAAAGGCCGCTATAGCAAGCATTCGATTTATGCTGCGGTGATGGAGCAACTGGATTACTGGCAAGCTATTGAAGATGGTGCCGAGCTTGAGGAAGAAGAGCCAAAGAAAAAGAAAAAAAAGAAGAAAAAGAAAAAAGACAAAGCACCAGTAAAGGATATTCAGGCAGATCCAGATGCGCTTGCAGCAGCACTTGCGGCTGAATCAAAAGAACTGGAAAAATCTGAAACCTCTGAGAATAAGGCAGAAAACTAATCCTGCCCCTTTCCACTTTAAGTGTTAAATTTCAGTCATAAAAAAGCGCTTCTCTGGAAGCGCTTTTTAACATCTGCAAGTCTAATAAAACTATTAAGCTTCAGGTGCCGGGCTGTATTGTTCAACTAAAGACTTCAATTCACCTTTCTGGAACATATCGAGCATGATATCGCTACCACCGATCAATTCACCATTGATCCACAATTGTGGGAAAGTCGGCCAGTTCGCAATAACTGGAAGAGTTGCGCGAATGTCTGGGTTTTCCAGAATATTCACATAAGCAAATGGACGACCAATTTGACTGAGTGCTTCAACCGCACGAGCAGAGAAACCACATTGTGGGAATTGTGGTGTGCCTTTCATATAAAGAAGTACTGCGTGTTTGGCAATTTGGTCACGAATTAACGCTTCTGTATCGCGTGCTTGTTCAGTCATTGATATATCCTCAATAAATCTGCTTCGCATTATACTCAAAATGAACTAAAACAGTATGTCTAAAACAATATTTCATGTTTTATTTACAATTCAGCTTTTATTCTGTTTGAGATTTTGCTTATATAGGTCCTGTCGTTATGTCTATATATGGCATCTATGACTTCAATTTTCAATCCACCTAACAGATAAGAGTTAGTCATGAAGAACATTACCCTTGCTCCTGTGCAAACTGGTCAACCTTCACACTTGATGCCGGTATTTGGCCGTCAGCCGATCAGTTTTGTCCGAGGACAAGGTGCTTATCTTTATACTGAAGATGGTACTGAGTATCTAGATGCTCTGACCGGTATTGCAGTATGTGGGCTGGGGCATGCCCACCCGGTACTTGCTGAAGCAATTGCTGAACAGGCCGCCACCCTGATTCACACCAGCAACCTGTTTGAAGTACCATGGCAGACTGCTGCTGCACAAAAACTGGCTGAAGTTTCAGGCATGGAAGAAATTTTCTTCTCGAATAGCGGTGCAGAATCCAATGAAGGTGCAATCAAGATTGCACGTAAATTTGGCCATATGCAAGGCATCGCTACACCAAAAATCATTGTGGCTGACCACTCTTTCCACGGTCGTACTTTGGCTACCCTCTCGGCGACAGGTAACAAAAAAGTTCAGGAAGGTTTTGGACCGCTGGTTGAAGGCTTTATCCGCGTACCATTTGGTGATATCGAAACGATTCAGGAGGCAGCAATTAATCACCCTGACATCGTAGCTGTTTTCGTTGAACCGATTCAAGGTGAAGGCGGTGTCAATACTGCACCACAAGGCTTCAGCTACCTGGAAGAAATCCATCAACTGTGCAACCAGCATAACTGGCTGATGATGCTGGATGAAGTTCAGACAGGTAATGGCCGTACCGGTAAATACTTTGCATATCAGCATACCAATATCGTTCCAGATGTACTGACCACTGCAAAAGGTCTGGGTAATGGTTTTCCGATTGGTGCGGTGATGACCCAAGGACGTGGTGTTGGTGTTTTAACTGCCGGGAACCATGGTTCAACTTACAGCGGTACAGCATTAGGTTCACGCATTGTTTATACCATCCTTGATATTATACAAAAAGAAAATATCGTGGCGAATGCAGCTGAAAAAGGTGCTTATATCGTTGAGCAAATCCGTAGCCAGCTTGGTGATCAGCATATCACTGTTCGTGGTTTTGGTCTGATGATCGGTATTGAATTGCCAAAAGCATGTGGCGAACTGGTAGATATCGCGCGTGATGAATATAAAATCATTATCAACGTAACTGCAGGCAATGTGGTACGTCTACTGCCTACCCTGAACATTACTCAGGAACAGGCTGATCAACTGATTGAACGTCTGGTTAAAATGATTAAAGCATATCTGGCTTAATTTCTTAAAAGCCAGAAACATAAAAAGCCGCATCAAGCGGCTTTTTTAATTCTTTGCGGTTTATGATGCGATTTGCAACAAACGTCCGCCAGACAACTGGCCAAAATATTGTTTCAAGGTATCAAGACAACGGAGAATTTTTATAGGTTGTTGTTCACGTTTTGGCATGACTGCATATAGCGTAAATGGTTGTAATTTCCACTCAGGCAGGACTTCAATCAAAGAGCCGTTTATTAAATCTTTTTGTACATCCAGATATGACATGCGGGCAATGGTATTGCCATGCAGACACATCGACTTCGCCACAATACTGTTATTGGTGTTTAGTCGTGAGCTCAGTTCAAGTTCAACTTTTTGGGCTGTATTGACATGCTGGAAATAAAATTGTTGATGATTGTTCAAATGACTGAGTGACAAAATGTCATGTTGCTTCAGATCATCCGGCTGTGTAATTAAAACAGATTGATTGATGTAACTCGGAGCTGTTACCAAAATCTGTTCAATCTGAATGAGTGGAACGACTTCAACATTGCTATCGTCGATGACTTGATCAAGGCGCAGTTCAATATCAACACGACTATCCTTCAGGTCAAGCGGTTGATCTTGTGTTTCAAACTGCACTGTCAAACCACGGTGCGCAGACATCCAGTGCGACAATGCCGGAATCACATGCATTGAACACAGTTCTGCAGTTGCGACGATACGCAGGTCACCAACCAGATCATCACGCAGCTCATTGATACGGACTTTGCCACGTTCAGCAGCGGATAACATTTCCTGGCAGCTATAGAAAAAAGCCTGGCCTGCTTCAGTCAAACTCAATTTTCGTGTGGAACGGTTCAGGAGAATCACTTCCATGTCCTGCTCCAGCGATCGAATCTGCTGGCTTACGGCACTGGTAGTAATACCCAGTTCACGTGCAGCACCGCTAAACGAGTTTTTCTCTACAACACAAGCAAATACGCCCATTGCTCGAAGTTGATCTAACATAAATTCCCCTCTAAACTTATGAGGTGCTTCATCCTTTGATAAAAGCAACTCATTGTATTATACGGTGAAATTTAGCATTTTCACCTTTTTATTCAACTATTCGGTAAAACGGATGCAGGATTCACCGGTTTTCCATCCAGACGTACCTGGAATTCAAGCATGGTACGGGTTGTACCACTTGAACCCATTTCTGCAATCTTCTGGCCTGCGGTTACATTTTGACCACTTTTCACGTTAAGTTTACTGTTATGTGCATACGCAGTGATGTAGCCATTAATATGTTTGACCAGTACCAGATTGCCATATTCTTTTAGACCGTCAGCGGCATACACCACTTGACCATCAGCAGCGGCAAATACCGG
Organism: Acinetobacter sp. ACNIH3; assembly: GCF_002918965.1. NCBI lineage: Bacteria > Pseudomonadati > Pseudomonadota > Gammaproteobacteria > Moraxellales > Moraxellaceae > Acinetobacter > Acinetobacter sp. ACNIH3. Next base: position 29,307 of record NZ_PQLP01000018.1, read on the forward strand.
ATCACCAACATTACCTGCGTAACGTATGCCCTTAATATTTGAAGCCAGATTGTATTGCTGCAATACTGCACCATTCGATGGTTTTACCCAACGTAATCCGGATGATGGTACAGTCGTCACAGGAGCAGGTGTAGTGACTTTTGGTGTTAATGATGGTGTCGTTTTAACACTGGTCTGCGCTGGAGTTACCGGCGTTGGAGCCACGACAGTTTTACGCTGGATAGGTACTGAAGTATCAACGACTTGAGTAGTCGTACTGCGTTTGGTATTTTTCAAACGGATCGATTGACCGACATAAATACGATATGGCTCAGGAATGTCATTCATTTCCGCGACACTGATATAGCTTAGACCATAGCGTGCTGCAATGCCACTTAAAGTGTCACCTGAACGAACCGTATAAAAATCAGGTGCTGCAGCATAACGTGCGGAATTATTAATATAAGGTTTGGTTGCACACCCAGTTACGATAACTGCTGAAACCACTGCTGTTGTGAGTACTAACGTTTTAATCAGGCCTGTAGGCAAAGCAATAAAGCGTTTCGGTGACACCAGGAACATTATCTTCCTCTCTAACATCTATACGGTTTAAAAAACTCGATTAGATTAGCAAAAAAACACAGCAAATAAGGTTGCAATGTCCATCTATTCACAAAGTTATAACATTAGTTAGATTTTATTTAAAATCTGACCCTGTAATTCGTGAAGTACGTCATAGTTTGTAGCATCCATCTGGATTGGCGTCACACTGACATAACCATTGGCGATGGCAAAAAAGTCTGACTCAATTTCAGTTCCTTGATGCTTTGGCATTGCAACTGCTTCACCAGATAGACCAATCCAGTAAACCTGACGGCCACGCGGATCCACATGACTGCTAATGGGTTTAGACTGGCTACGGCGACCTTGGAAGGTCACTTTGGTTCCTTTTAGCTCAGCGATATCCGGAATATTGACATTAAAGATCTGACGCTCAGGCAATGCTGGCAAACCTGCTGCAATAAAGTCATGAACCCATTGCGCTGCAACACGATAATCTTCTGGTGAGGTATAAGCACGCACGTTTTGCCCACACAAAGAAATAGCCAGTGCAGGATGTTTTGCTAGACGACCTTCAAATGCTGCCCCCACTGTGCCTGAATACAATACATCATCCCCCAGATTGGCACCGCTATTAATGCCACTCACCACAAGATCGAATTCGACATCAAACAAACCATTCATGGCCAGATAAACACAGTCTGCCGGAGTACCATTTACTGCCCAAACATCTGGAGCAATCTGAATCGGTCGCAGTGGACGGTCAAGGGTCAATGCACTGGAAAATCCGCTACGTTCGCTTTCAGGTGCAACAACCACTACACGGCCTAAGGCTTTTAAGCTCTGCGCTAGTGCTTGTATGCCCGGAGCAAATACGCCATCATCATTTGATATCAATATATTCACAGCAAAATCCCGTTCGTCCCAAAAAATGACTGGTTGGGACATTTGTTTGTATTAGCCACGGAATTATATATATTTATCTTTCAACATCCATCTTTAATATATGTGGTTCATGATGATTAAAAATACGGTTGCTGTAGCCGCACTGGCTTTTGCTCTGACTGCTGGCCTGAGCTCTCCTGCTTTTTCAGCTGAAAATTTATCTGCTGAGGTTGATTTGACTATTAAGGAAGACCTGGCTTCAGTTCAAGTGCTCACTGAAGTTTGTCCGGGGATTGTGGGTAAAAATGCCAAATTTGAGCAGAACACTCAACAGCTGATTAAACAATACTTATCCGATTATTCTGATAAATCGATGACTTATGACAAGATCCAGCAGGACAAGGAATATCAGTCAGCACTTCAAGAAGCACGCCAGGAAGCAAAGCAAACCGCTAAAGATGAACATCAGGCAGTGTGTAATGACCTGATCACCCAACAAATCTAACTCAGACTTTCTGACAGGATGATGCAGCGCCATCATCCTGTTTATATAACGATTTTCTCCATTATTTTACGGCTTCCTTACATTTTTAATCTTTTCATTCCTTCAAAATTAGTTAATCTAAGCCCATCTTAATTTTTAATTTGAGCTTTTGATTTTCAATGAAAAATTTATTCATTAAAGCCTTTGGCATTTTTACTCTTTCAACTTTCAGCATTTTGACTACACAAAGTTTTGCAGCCGATACCAATATTGAAGTCACTCCAATTCAAAAAGTGACTCAGCATGAGCTTGCGGCCATTTATGTACTTTCAGAAATTTGCCCAGGTATGGTGAAAGACCAGAATAAATTTAAAGCGGGTTATAGTCAGCTGGTCAGTGAATATATGCCTGGTCAAAAGAACCCGGTAGAAGCCTTGAATCAGCTTAGCAAAAACACAAAATTCCAGCCGATCCTGAAAGAAGCACAACAGGATGCGCAGAAAGCAGGTCAGCAGAAAAATCAAGCGATTTGTACAGAACTCACCACTTATAGCAAATCCTGATTTTTTTCTGCCGCCATGCTTACAATACTTTTGAAATAAGCCACTGCAAACCGTAGAAGTCCGCCTAGCTTTGTCCTAAAATGCTAGGCTCTTCGTGCTTACATCAAGATATTGGAACCTACTAGAAATGACCCAAAAAACTGCTCTTGCTGCATTATTATTAATTCCTAGTTTTAGCTTTGCAGCAACTGTCCTATCTGCACCACCAGAATTGAATAATAAATCTTATGTGCTAATGGACTACGAAACAGGGCAAATTCTCGCATCTAAAAATGAAAATGAAAAACTAGCCCCTGCTTCAATGACTAAAATGATGACCAGCTACATCATTGAACAGAAGTTATTAAGCGGCGAACTGACTGAAGATGAACAGGTTCGTATGAACGAATCGGCATGGTGTCGCGGTAGTAGCTCTGAATCATGTATGTATGTTCCGCTAAACGGCACAGCGACAGCACTTGAAATGTTGCGCGGTATCATCATCCAGTCGGGTAACGATGCTTCCAAGGCAATGGCTGAACATATTGCAGGTAATGAGGGTACCTTCGCACATATGATGAACCAGGAAGCAAAACGTATTGGCATGACCAATACCAGCTTTGTGAACTCAACCGGTATGCCTGCGGAAGGTCACTATTCGACTGCCAAAGATATGGCCATGCTGGCACAGCACATTATTAAAGACAGTTCAAAGTACTACCCGATTTATTCTGAAAAAGAATTTACTTTTAACGGAATCAAGCAAGGTAACCGTAATGCCCTGTTGTATACAGATCCAAGTGTGGATGGTTTGAAAACAGGTCATACCAATGAAGCGGGTTACTGCTTAACGACTTCTGCAAAACGTGGTCCAATGCGTTTGATCTCTGTGATCTTCGGTGCGCCATCTATGCAAGATCGTGCAACACATACACGTGAACTTTTGGCATGGGGTTTTGCAAACTACGAAACTAAAAATGTTCAGGCCGGCAGACAAGTCTTAGCCAAGTCTAAGGTGTGGTTTGGTAAGGAAAATGAAGTTCAAATCGGCCTTGCTGAAAACTTCAATGTGACCATGCCAAAAGGCAAAGCGAATGAGATTAAAACGCAAATCGTAGTTCAACCTAAATTGACTGCACCTTTAAAACAAGGTCAAGTGGTGGGTAAATACGTTGCTTCTCTTGATGGTAAAGTGATTGCTGAAAAACCGCTTGTTGCACTAAAAGCTGTAGAAGAAGCTGGTTTCTTTGCGCGTATGCTGGATCATATCAAACAGTTCTTCAGTAACTTATTCTAAGTTTAAACAGACTGTTTTAGCCTTAGACTAAGACCAAAGCACTCATTCAGATGGGTGCTTTTTATTTTATACTTTGCACATGACGCTTAAACTTTTAATGAACAGATCACTATGAGTCAAAACATACGTTCTTATTTAGATATGATCCCCCAGATTGATGAATCTTGTTATATCGATCCTATGGGGATTGTGGTTGGCGATGTGGTTTTGGCTGAGAATGTCTCGGTTTGGCCTTTTGCCGTAATTCGTGGTGATGTTAATCATATCCGGATTGGCAAGAATTCCAATGTGCAGGATCATGCCATGTTGCATGTCAGTCATAAGAAAGCCGATAAACCAGAAGGTTCGCCACTGATCATTGGTGAAGATGTCACCATTGGTCATCATGTAAAATTACATGGCTGCACCATTGGCAATCGCGTTTTGGTCGGTATTGGCACGATTATTTTAGATGATGTGATTGTTGAAGATGATGTGATGATTGGTGCGGGTTCACTTGTTCCGCCAAATAAAGTTTTGGAAAGTGGTTACTTGTATGTAGGAAGCCCTGTGAAAAAAGTGCGTCCACTTACCGACAAAGAAAAAGCTTTTTTGCCGTATTCAGCACAGAATTATATGAAGGTTTCAGACAACTATAAATAAACTTTAGACAATTTCATTTGTCGAAAGCTTAAATCTTCTGTATGTTCATTTAAAAAATAATTCAAAGAATAAAAACCATGAAACATACAGAAGATCATCATTGCCCGGATCGCAATGGACTATTAAATCAGACCAGAATTAATATTCGACAGTACGGCGTACAAATCATTTCGATCACTCATACTGACTATTCCCCGCCTTTTAGCTATAGCATTGGTTTGTATGAAAGATTCCAGCATCCAGAAATTATCTGTTTTGGACTCACTGCTAAACTTAGTCAGACTATTCTGAATCATGTGACTGAGGCCGTTCAAAAAGGTCAACGCATCCAGCTCAGTAACACGTATCCGAATGTATTTTTTAAAGAAAGCCGCTGTAAGTTTCTAAAAGTTGATCGCAGAAATATCGGTGACTATTTTGGGATTGCGCAAAGCTATTACCAAGATGAAGCGTTTCCAGCCTTACAATTAGTCTGGACAGATCGGAATGATAAATTTCCTTGGGAAGATGGCTTCGAGGAAGTTTTTGAATTTGATCAGCCCCTGCTGGATCGCAATGCCGAGTTTAAATTCCGCGAACCACGAAATTTAGGCATTTATACGACTAGGCAATGGCTGGAATTGGAGCAGCCAATTGTTACCGTATTGCATGAACGCAATGGTGACTGGCAATTTTTGACAGCAGAACCCTTGGCTGAGGAGGATTATATACTGGTTGGATTAGAGCACATCCTCCAACGCGATCCAACCTTAAATGAAGTATTCGACCTGCAATATGGACAGGCAGCTGACCGGAAATTTATCGGGGATGAATGGGTGTTTACAGCACTAGAGGATAATGATCAACTCGCTGGTTAAAGTAGTGAGTTTAAGATGATATTTAACTCTCTTTAAACACCTAATATTTCATTTAAAAAAATTAAATACTAGACGTTTTATAGCAATATCATTTTATGAATATCAAAATGGCTACTTCATTTCGAGTAGTCATTTTTTAAATTACGGAACAATCAGATAATCGTTCTTAAAGCTGTTTGCTTCAAAACCCCCTTCGATCAAATGTATAAATTTCTGATCAATCTGGTTTAACTCTAAACAGTCATCGACATCAATCACTGCATCGGTATGTGGTTTATACCAGCCTTTTTCAATTGCTACTTTACCTTGGGCTTTAGCTTCTGTCTTGTTTTTGGCAGCCACAACCAGATATTTATGGACTTCCCCAAACTGGTCTGGAATATAAGCACCCAGATTAATCAAAAACAGTTTTAAACCGCTATTTACAGGCAAATCACTAATCTGGACCTGATAATTCACTCCTTGGTAACTCACTCCATTGATTTTCATCCAGCCATCGACATGCAGGCCTTTTTGCAAGCCAAACCATTGTTGTTTTAAATAAGGATACGCGGATTCAATATCTGAACTGATGACCGGAATTACATCATGTACTTCTACATTGGCTTTTTCATGTTTACCGCCCAGTAAGGTGATGTAGAAGTGCAGTTCAGACATAGGAGATTCCTTTAAATAGTAGAATAATAAAGTAAAGATCCATAGTTTAAATTAATTCGATTTCATTAGTTAAGAAGTATTCTCTACCTCGATTTACGAATAAATAATATTTTCCCTTGTTTTATGAAGGGTTAGGTAAATATTTTTAAGAGATATCAATAAAGTTCTATTTCGTATAACAGCGATTATATTAAATGGATTCACTTTTGATGTTATACAATTACCTAGATTTGAAAATAAGTACTATACATGTTGTAGTATTAGTTTAGATCCAAACATAGTGTACTAGCTCAAACCTGATTTGACAGTTACCCATTTTTTATTGTGCCTGTCAGGTTAAATTTGAGCTAAATTTTTCTCAGCCCAAATCCGTTTTCCATCAAGTAAAGTTTCAAGTGGTGTACGACCACAGCACATTTTTCCTTGATGAGTCCGTTCAGTATTATAGAATTTCAGCCAATCGTCTAGATCAACTTGTAATTCTTCCAATGAGCTATAAAGCTTCTTCCTAAACGTAATTTGATAGAACTCCTGCAAAATCGTCTTATGGAAACGCTCACATATACCATTTGTTTGCGGGGAAGCTGCTTTTGTCTTCGTGTGATCAATATCATTAACTGCCAGATACAACTCATCGTCATGTTGTTCTACCTTAGCGCAATACTCAGTACCTCTGTCTGTGAGGATGCGAAGCATTGGTCAGTCCTGAGATTGATAGAATGGCAACACACGATCATTGAGTAAATCAGCCGCTGTAATCGGTGTTTTTGTTGTATAGAGCTTGCAATGAACGACCTTGCTATAAGTGTCGATGAATGTTTGTTGGTAGATTCGTCCAACACCTTTGAGATTCCCGACATAAAAGGTGTCTTGCGCACCTAAATAGCCTGGATGAGCTGTTTCGATTTCACCACAAGCAACGTCATCCTCATGCTTACGTTCAAGTGCCGCAATCTGCTGATCATTTAATTCAATACCATCCTGTGCCACTTTAGCCTCAAGTGCTTTTAAACGCTTCTTAAAGTTTTCTAAATCATGACGAAGCCATATAGAGCGAACCCCACTCCCTGAAACAAATACACCCTTCTTGCGTAATTCATTACTAGTACGGTGCTGACCATATGCGGGATATTGAATTGCGAAATCAATAACAGCCTGTTCAGTAGCATCATCTACACGGTTTTTTAAATTTGGTACTCGACGGGATTTATTGATCAGTGCGTCAATATCACCAGACTTCACTAACTCTTGATAGCGGTAAAATGTATCTCTTGAAACACCCATCACGTTGCATGCTCTGGATACATTCTGAAGCTCTTCAGCTAAATTGAGCAGACCTACTTTGTGTTTAATGATTTGATTGTTAGTATGCAACATAAGAAAGTTACCTTTGTTTGATTAAGATTTCGACACCTTTATCAAAACGGGTAACTTTCTCTTTTTCAAGAAGAATGTACGATCAAGTCTGAACTAATACAAATTATTGTTGAAGACGAAACTAAAATTGCTGAATTTTTAGCAAAGGGCTTAAATGAATCTGGTTATTTACCCAGTATTGCTCATGATGGCTTAACAGCACTTACATCCTTACAAGAAAAAAATTATGATTTAGTCATTTTGGATGTCATGTTGCCTGAAATTGACGGTTGGCAAGTATTAAAGACCTTAAGAACTTTCTCGCAGATCCCTGTACTCATGCTGACTGCAAGAGATCATGTTTTAGATCGAGTTAAAGGCTTAGAGTTAGGGGCAGATGATTACTTAATAAAACCCTTCTCCTATATTGAACTGTTAGCACGAGTCAAAAGCTTATTGAGACGTAGCGTAAAAACAGAATCTGAATACTATCAAGTGGCAGATTTGATTTTATATCGACTGGCACATACAGTTTATCGAAACCAACAAAAAATTGAGTTAAGCGCTAAAGAGTTTTCGCTCTTGCAATTCTTAATGCAGCATCAAGGGGAGTTGTTAACCCGATCGCAAATTGCATCTGAAGTATGGAACATTAATTTTGATACGGACACCAATGTAGTCGATGTGGCTATTCGTCGATTACGCGCCAAAATTGACGACCATTTTCAGCCTAAATTAATTCATACTGTTCGAGGTATGGGTTATCGCTTAAGTGTCAATCCATGAAAAGTCAGCTACAACACTTGAGTTTAACCACACGCTTAAGTATTTCCTTTAGTATTATTTGTTGTGCTGTATTTTTGGGTATTGGTTTACTGTCATATCACAACATGCAACAGTTGTTAGCGAAGCAACGTGATCAGAATTTAACGGCACGTGTGGAGCTTATTGAAATTTTTCTTAAAGATAAAGAAAGTTTTCAAATCCTAGTTCAGTACCCTCGTCTGTATGAAAATATGCTAGGAAAAGAATATAATCTTTTAATCTTAAAAAACCAACAACAGACCTTAATTGAGATTAATCCGCTTAACGTCCATATTCCTACTATGGCGGAATCAAAAGAAATTACCTTTTTAGATAATCAAGATGAGTTCGCTACGACTCGTTTAGCCTATAAAACGGTTGTTTTTAATCATCAACATTATCAACTCATTGCTGGTACACAATTCGATGAAGCCCAAGCGACTTTAGATCAATATTTATGGAAATTGATTCTCTATAGCCTGCTGGGCATTATTATCGCCAGCTTGCTTGGATGCTGGGTCGGCTTATATTTATTGCAATCTTTAAATCATTTGATTGAGCAAACCCGTCAAATTCAGGGTACTCGGCCACATCAACGAATCGAAGCTCAAAGTACCACAGTTGAAGTTGAGCAACTCCGTTCAGCAATGAATGCGATGTTAGAAAAAATCCAACTGAACTATGAACAATTGGCACGATTTTCTGAAGATATTGCACATGAACTGAGAACCCCCTTAAATAATTTAATGGGTCATACACAGATCATGCTCATGCAATCTCGCTCGCAACAAGAACTGAAACAGCTTTTATATTCTCATCTTGAAGAATATGAGCGCCTTAGTAAAATGAGCGATAATATGCTGTTCATCGCCCGTTCTGAACACAGTGATTATATTATCGCCAAAGAAATCATTAATTTATCTACACTGATTTTAGAACTGGTGAATTACTTTGAATTCTTGGCTGAAGATAAAAAAATGGTTTTTAGTCTGGAATTAGAACAAGAAATTCAAATATATGGGAATTCAGATTTACTTAAAAGAGCGCTATCCAATCTGATCATCAATGCCATTGATTATGGTCTTGAAGGTCAAGACATCGTTATTTCAACAAAGTTAATAGACAATGTTTGTCATATTGAAGTATTAACCAAAAATATTTTTATAAATGAGCATCATTTGAAGCATTTATTTGAACGTTTTTATCAAATTGATAGTAGTCGACATTCCAAAGCAAAAACGGGCGGTTTGGGGCTATTAATCGTGAAATCTATTATGATGTTACATGAGGGGGAAGCATATGCGTATAACACCCAGCAAGGCATTGTATTTGGTTTAAGCTTAGACCTGAATATTGTTTAAAGTTTATGCTTAATATTTCTCAATTAACATGATGCACGTTATAAGAAATTATTTTTTATAATTCATAGTTTTGTTATACACATAAAAGCTTAATGCTGTTGAATTGAGCTTTTTTTAGTGATTTTCAGTATTTTACGCTTAAAATAGAGGCAATATTTCATAAAATTGCTTATTTCTTTAAAACTAATAATTTTTTAGTAGCTAAAGAAATCCCCTCTCAACATAGCCACACACCACAAAATTTTATACAATAGTGCATCATTTTCCATGGTGCTATTTCTATGACTGCTTGGACTGCTCACGTCACTGTCGCAACCGTTGTCGAAAAAGACGGAAAATTCCTTTTTGTAGAAGAATATACAGAAGGTGTGACACACACAGTATTTAATCAGCCAGCAGGTCATGTAGAATGCGGTGAAACCATTGTCGAGGCCGCAATTCGTGAAACCATGGAAGAAACCGGACATACGGTTGAAGTGACCCATCTTTTAGGCATGTATACCTATACACCGCCGATGTTTCCAGACCGTACTTATTTTCGCTTCTGTTTTTTAGCCAAATCGGTTGATTATGACCCACATGTCACTTTAGATACGGACATTGTCGGTGCAGTCTGGATGACTTTAGATGAACTGCAAGAGTCAGCTCGTGCGCGTAGTCCGCTGGTGATTAAAGCCGTACAGGATGCGCTTTCTGGTCAAAAATACCCTTTATCGCTCATTTACGAGCACCAAAACTCTCCCTTAATTTCAAATTTGGATGCCTAATCCTATGCAACAACGTGTCATCGTCGGAATGTCTGGTGGTGTAGATTCATCTGTGTCTGCAGCACTCCTACTTCAACAAGGTTATCAGGTTGAAGGTCTTTTCATGAAAAACTGGGAAGAAGATGACGGCACAGAATACTGCACGGCAATGGATGACCTTGCCGATGCTCAGGCCGTTTGTGACAAGATCGGGATTAAACTGCATACTGCCAACTTCGCAATGGAATACTGGGATCGCGTATTCGAGCATTTCCTGGCTGAATATGCGGCCGGCCGTACCCCAAACCCGGATATCTTATGTAATAAAGAAATTAAATTCCGTGCCTTCCTGGATCATGCGATCAACCTGGGTGCCGACTTTATTGCAACGGGTCACTATTGTCGTCGTGGTGAAACCATGACCAATTCTAAAGGTGATCAATATGCACCTTTATTGCGTGGCGTAGACAACAATAAAGACCAGACTTACTTCCTGCATGCCGTTCATGGTCGTGAAATTAACAAGACTTTGTTCCCAGTGGGTGAAATTGAAAAGCCGCAAGTGCGTAAAATTGCAGAAGAATTAGGTCTTGCTACAGCGAAGAAGAAAGACTCGACGGGCATCTGTTTTATTGGTGAACGCCGCTTTAATGACTTCTTAAAGCAATATTTGCCGGCACAACCCGGAAAAATCGTGCTAGAAGACGGTAAAGAGGTTGGTGAACATCACGGCTTAATGTACTATACGCTCGGTCAACGCGGCGGGATCGGCATTGGCGGTATGAAAGGCGCTGAAGAAGGTGCCTGGTTTGTACTGCACAAAGATATCGAGGGTAACCGTCTCGTGGTTGGTCAGGGCCATGAACATCCACTAATGCAAAGCACCATGCTTTGGAGTGAAGCGATTGACTGGGTAGCTGGTGAGCAGGAGATCTCTGAATCAGGTTTCCGCTGTACGGCAAAAACCCGCTATCGTCAGCCTGATCAAGCGTGTACCATTTATAAGGATCCAGAAACACCCCAAGGTGTTCGGGTAGAATTTGATCAGCCACAACGAGCTGTGACCTCAGGTCAAAGCGTGGTGTTCTACTCAGGTGAAGTATGTTTGGGTGGTGGTGTGATTCATCATACCAATGCACCTAAACCTGATTTTATGTAAGGATGAGGTCGGCATGACGAAATTACCTTTTCAACAGGCCACAGCGTTGAATGTTCGTCAAAACCGTGCTTTGGCGTTAGCGGGTGTGTTTCAGGCCACCCAGCTGACCCATATGACTGCTTTAACCAGTCAGCAAAGCATTGGGGAAAGTGGTAATTTCTATTTTGAACAGCTGATTAAAGCCAGTTTAAATATCCGACCAAGCGGCTCGCTCAATGTCCAGACCTTGGATTTGTTTAATCAGCTGGCTGATATTTCTCTCGGATTAAAGACCTTAGAAAGTTCCATTACTCAACCCTTCGATACCAGCCCAAAATCCAGACTTCCAAAACTCTCCTCTACCAAGCTGCCAATGTCCTATGCGATGGCACTTCTTCAGTTAGAAAAGAAGGTCTACAGCAATCCTAAATTTGTTGAAATTATTGAACAATCCCAGCAAAAAATTCTAAGACAGCTTTCCTTTTTCGATAATAACTATATGCACCCCAGCATCATTGCCAATCTCGCACAAACCTATGTGGATACTGCCGGACAGATTAATCCGCGCATTATGGTGCGTGGCAATGCTGAAGCCTTTAAAGATGCCGGTCACACCAACCGGATTCGTGCTTCATTATTTACTGGCCTGCAGATGGCGCATCTATGGCGTCAACTCGGCGGCAGTTCCTGGGGTATGGTTTTTGGCAAGCGCAAGCTGCTACAGGATATCCAAAATCTCGCGCGCTTACAGTTTCAGGCAGTTTAACTGATGCTGTACGCGTATCTCGTTTTTCGTTTAATTCCAAAATTTAGGGAATCGATATGAACGCTTTAACTGCACTTTCTCCATTAGATGGACGCTACGCTAGCAAATGTGATGCGCTGCGCCCTTTTCTTTCTGAGTTTGGTTTAATCCATGCTCGTGTGACTGTTGAAGTGCGTTGGTTACAAGCGCTTGCCAACCGTCCTGAAATCACTGAAGTGCCAGCTTTCTCATCTGAAACCAATGCAGCACTTGATGCGATCGTTGCAAATTTCTCTGAAGAAGATGCAAACCGTATTAAAGAGATTGAACGTACGACTAACCATGACGTAAAAGCGGTTGAGTATTTCCTAAAAGAAAAAATTGCAGGCATTGAAGAACTGAAAAATGCAGGCGAATTCATTCACTTTGCATGTACTTCTGAAGACATCAATAACCTGTCTCATGCATTAATGCTGAAAAGCGGTCGTGATGTACTGGTTGAGTCTATGCAACAAATCATTGATTCAATTGTTGCATTAGCTGAAAAACATGCTGACCAACCAATGTTGTCTCGTACACATGGTCAAACAGCGAGCCCAACCACTTTGGGTAAAGAAATGGCGAACGTGGCTTACCGTCTTGCCCGTCAAATCAAACAGTTCAAACAAGTTGAGCTACTAGGCAAAATTAATGGTGCAGTGGGTAACTACAATGCGCATCTTTCAGCTTACCCAGACATCAACTGGCCTGCGCATTCACAAGCATTTGTTGAATCTTTAGGTTTGACTTTTAATCCGTACACCACTCAGATCGAGCCACATGACTACATGGCGGAACTGTTTGATGCGCTTCGTCGTTTCAATACTATCCTGATCGATTTTAACCGTGACGTTTGGGGTTACATCTCTCTTGGTTTCTTCAAGCAAAAGCTGAAAGATGGTGAAGTTGGTTCTTCAACCATGCCACATAAAGTTAACCCGATTGATTTTGAAAACTCAGAAGGTAACTTAGGTATTGCCAATGCAGTTCTTGCGCATCTAGGTGAAAAACTGCCTATTTCTCGCTGGCAGCGTGACCTGACTGACTCAACTGTTCTTCGTAACATGGGTGTAGGTTTTGCGCAAAGCTTGATCGCGTTTGAAGCTTGCTTAAAAGGCGTGGGTAAACTTGAACTGAATGCTGCACGTATTGATGAAGACTTAGACAATGCTCAAGAAGTCTTGGCTGAACCAATTCAAACGGTTATGCGTCGTTATAACGTTGAAAAACCATACGAAAAATTAAAAGCATTGACTCGTGGTCAGGCAATGACTCGTGACATGATGGTTGATTTCGTAAACGGTAACGAATTAGAAGCTGTTCCTGCAGCAGATCGTGCTCGTTTGGCTGAAATGACACCTGCAACCTATACAGGTAATGCATCTGAACAAGCAAAACAAATTAAAGACTTAATCGCTAAAATCTAATTTAGACAATTAAGACCAAAAGCGAAGCTCCGGCTTCGCTTTTTTTATTTATAATCATGTCTAACTTTAAGAAAAATGATATAGAAATAGATGATGGATCATCGATTAAGCAGCAAACATTTTGTTAGTTTAGGGATTTTGGCAATTGCGATTATCTTTGCCAGTATTCATCCTTTAGAAATGGAATCTTATCTGCTCCATCAAACAGGTACGGTTTTTATGATCGTTATGTTGATCTTGTGCCTGTATAAAATCGGATTGAGCTTTTTCAGTTTCAACCTTTATCTGGCTTTTCTGCTGATTCATGTGGTTGCTGCACATTATCTGTATTCTTATGTACCTTATAATGAATGGACTCAGACACTCTTTGGCTTTGACCTGAATACTGCCATGGGCTGGTCACGCAACATGTTTGACCGTTTTGTGCACCTAGCTTTTGGCCTTCTACTTTACCCAGTATTTTACCGGCTATTTCAGGTCTGGCTGCCGCAGCAAAAACCATTCACAGTTTTTTTGTTAGTCATTCAATTTGTCATGGCAACCAGTCTGATTTATGAATGGATCGAATGGCTGATTGCGATTGGCTTATCCCCTGACCAGGCAGAAAGTTATAATGGTCAGCAAGGCGACATGTGGGATGCACATAAAGATATGTTTTTAGCAACAGTTGGGTCGATGTTTACGGGTGCACTGATGCTGATTTCACAAAATAAAAAAAGCTCATTAAAATGAGCTTTTTAGATCATCATGAATTAAAGTTTTGAATCATGGATTTAATTACCTTCATGTTTTTCAATTATGGAAGTGGGCAATATCGCTTCCAATCATCTTTCATTTTTTGCAATTCACTCCCCGTCAATATCTCGCTGTAATAAATGAAATAGATTGCATCAGGATATTGAATTTCATGGCGGAACATCATGCCACGCAGTGACACAGATAACTCCTCAGAAAAATCATCCAAATTCAATTCTTCAAACTCGTAATTAAAATAACAGTTTTGCGTTACAAGATATGCTTCAGCGACAGCCATGTTTCTGCTCCAACAGTAAAATATGCTTTATTTTATCTGATGAGCTTCAGTGATGGTCGGCATTTCAGTAGGGTCAATCCATTTAACAAACTTAGATTTTGACAAGTGTGGGTATTTAAACTTATCTAAATACTCAAAACAGACCCTTTGCCCTTTCGGCATTTTCTCAGAATCCTTATCGAAATATAAATAACGACTATACTTGGCATCATTGAAGCGAATGATTACGCTTTCATGCTGAGTTCCACCTCGAGTTTTATATACCTGATAAGACTGCACCACCCCACATTCTTTCGATGGAGTAACGGGTGGATTATTTGGCTTTAAAACACCATTTAATAGAAAAATACATGCACCAGGTAGAAAGCTCAGCCAAAACAGAATCTTCTTCGCATCATTATTTATGAGTTTGGCTTCAGCATAGAGCATACATAACATCGGAATAAACACGATGCTAAAGAATCCCAATAATAAAATGAACGTGAGCATATGAGCCTAGACTCAATTAAAGTACTTCACTTATATCATAATTATTTGATTTCAAAAATAAAAAAGCCCACCGAAGTGAGCTTTCCATATCATTTTCAGAGCAATAAATTAAAGTTTCGGATCACGCATCTGAACCAGATTTGAATTGGCTTTCGTCAGCGTGTCGACTACTTTGTTCATTACAGCAGGAATTAGAGAGTCAGCAATTTGTGCTGCCTGCAACCCCAGTTTTTCACCTAAAGTTAGTTTCTTACGTGTATTGATCGTATACACATCATGCTGAGGCAATAACCCCAGCACGTACTCATCCGATGTTTGCAGCTTATCTACCAGATTCAGATCCAGCGCATCCTGACCATACCAGTGCTCACCTGTTGCCACTTTTTCAACATTGAGTTGCGGACGATACTTTTCCACAAAATGCTTAAACAGCGCATGCGTTTGCTGAATTTCTTCTTCAAACTTGGCTTTACCTTCTTCAGTATTTTCACCGAACATGGTTACGGTACGTTTGTACTCACCTGCCGTAAACAGTTCAAAGTCAATCTTGTTGTCTTTTAACAGACGGTTAAAGTTCGGTACTTGAGCAACTACACCAATTGAACCCACAATCGCAAACGGGGCAGAAATAATTTCGCTGGCAATACATGCCATCATATAGCCACCGCTAGCAGCGACTTTATCGACGCAAATCGTCAAATGGAATCCTGCTTCACGTAATCGCACCAGTTGGGCAGCTGCCAGACCATAGCCGTGCACCATACCACCTGGACTTTCCAAGCGTACGATTACACGGTCGCGTCCAGCTTTTGCTGTTGCCAGAATCAACGTAATTTCTTCACGTAGCTGTTCAACTGCAGAAGCAGCAGTATCCCCTTTAAAATCGAGCACGTAGATTTTTTCATTAGTTTTTTTACGGGCACGTGCTTCTTTTGCCAGTTGCTGACTTAACTGCAACAGCTCCAGTTTAGAGGCAGTGGTTTGCGCAATTTTTTTTCGTTGTTCATTAATACGCGCATTCAGGTGATTGATACGGATTTCAGCCGGTAGTTTCGGAGTATGAAATAACATATAAAATCTATTCTCAGTTTAATTCGGGCTATAAACCTTAGATTAGGTCAATTTGGTATTTTTTCAACCATATTATTGACTGAATTCTCTCGCACTGCTTTTAGTTGCAAAATTCCATATTGTTCTTGTATTTTTGCAATTGATAACCACCGTAGCATTAACGGAAACTGTATATAGTAAAGCATCCCGATAATAACAGCATTAATCGGCCACCATGCGAGAATCCAGAAGCTCGATCCTCGGCTACTCGTGAATGGTGTGACCCAAATATACATTGCAATACAACCATAAATCACCACACCAATCATTAGATATTGAAACCATGGATGTTTCAAAAAATGCCGAGTCATTGAGTCACTTAACTTTTGCTGACCAGACCTGTCATCATCTACACTTTCTACCACTTGTTTTAATTTGAACTGATACTGCGCATAAGCTCGAATGTATGCGTTCCATTTTCTTCGGAAAGCGACAGAGCCTTCGAGCTGCCTAAAACGCAGATAGATTAGAGGTACAATGAATATGGAAACCATCACATAAACATCATATAACCAACGATGATAATTGCTCATACCTTGACTTTGTGAAGTGGCAAACCACCCCTCATGCAGAACCAAAGTCGCCATAAAAAGACTAATACCAACCAGAAAGATGCTTAGATTTCTTGGAAAATTCACTGAGCCGAATAATGCTCGATAGAGCGCTTGCTGTGTTTCAGCAACGACCTTGCCTTCTTTTTTGGTCAAATTATAATTACGCATCTCAATTTAATTTTATAATTTTAAAAAATCACATACAGCATAACAAAAAAAACAGAACCCTAAGATTCTGTTTTAAACTATTTTTTAAATGTGTATTAACCAAAACGACCAGTAATATATGCTTCTGTCAACTGATGATCCGGCTGGCTAAAGACTTTTTCTGTCGAATTCACTTCAATTAAATCACCTAAATGGAAGTATGCAGTTCGATCTGATACTCGTGCCGCCTGCTGCATTGAGTGAGTCACAATAGCAATCGTATATTGGGTAGAAAGTTCGGAAATCAGCTCTTCCACTTTTGCTGTCGCAATCGGATCCAGCGCTGAACATGGTTCATCCATCAGGATAACATCCGGGCTTACCGCAATGGTTCGCGCGATGCAGAGACGTTGCTGCTGACCACCAGATAAAGTTGTTCCCGGCTGATTCAGTCGGTCCTTTACTTCATTCCACAATCCGGCCTTACGCAGACTATTCTCGACAATTTCTTCCAGATCATATCTATCGCGAGCCAGACCATGCAGTTTCGGGCCATAGGCCACATTGTCAAAAATAGATTTTGGAAATGGGTTTGGTTTCTGGAATACCATGCCAACCTGCGCACGTAGCAATACTACATCCAGATTAGGATCATAAATATCCTGATGATCCAGCAAAACTTTACCTGTCATACGGCAACCATCAATGGTGTCGTTCATCCGGTTAAGAGCGCGCAGGAAAGTCGATTTACCGCAACCCGATGGACCAATAAAGGCGATCACTTCATTTTCATAAATGTTCAGGTCAATACCTTTGATCGCTTCGAGTTCACCATAGTAAACATGTACATCCTGCGCACTCAGCTTGACATTACCCGTCTTGTCTTTTTTCTTATTTTCAGCTTGGGTCTCGAACTGAGAATTATATGAAATCAGGGGCTTGGTTGCAGCGGCATCTGCAATAAATTTATTTTGCTGGAGGTTCATGGATAGATCCTTTTTTAAATAGTTTGAAATATTCATTGTTTTCATTATTTTCTCCTTACCAACGGACTTCAAACTTCTTGCGTAACCAGATGGCTAAGCTGTTTAAGCCAATCATCATGACAAGGAGAACAATAATGGCGGCAGCAGTACGACCTTCGAAGAAGTTACGCAATTCATTACCCTGCCACAGGAAAATCTGTACAGGTAAAGCAGTCGATTGATCTAGTGGCGTTGCCGGTACGCTAGCAACAAAGGCGCTCATCCCGATCAATAACAGTGGTGCGGTTTCGCCAAGTGCCTGTGCGACACCAATAATCGCTCCGGTCAAAATACCTGGTAGTGCGAGTGGTAAAATATGATGGAATACAGTTTGTAAACGTGATGCACCTAAGCCTAAGGCTGCCTGACGAATTGATGGTGGCACAGCTTTTAGAGAAGCTCGTGTAGTAATAATCACGGTTGGCAAAGTCATCAGACTAAGTACCAGACCACCGACTAATGGCGCTGAAAGTGGTAAATGCATCCAGCCGATGAAGATCGCTGCACCAAGTAGACCGAAAACAATAGACGGAACGGCTGCCAAGTTATTGATGTTGACTTCAATGACATCGGTGATCCAGTTTTTTGGTGCAAACTCTTCCAGATAGATTGCTGAAGCTACACCGATTGGAATCGAGATAAAGATCACGATCAACATCATGAACAGTGAGCCCATGAATGCACCTGCCAAACCAGAGGTTGCAGGCGAACTACGGGAGTCCGGATTAGTAAAGATATTGGTATTGAAGCTGTTTTCGATCACGCCTGAAGCTTTCATGTCATCAGCAATCTGGCGGACTTCCGGGCTTAGCTGTTGCTGCTCATCTGGCAAGTCACGGTCAATATTACCTGCAAGCCATACATCAACATTGGCGTCAGCCAAAATTTTAACTTCCTGGGTTTTTCCGACCAGACTTGGATTGTTCAGCACCATGTCACGCAGACGATAGGCTTCTGAACTGGTATATAAATAACCCAGTTCATCACGCTGGTTTTCCAGCTTGCCGTGTTTGGCAATCATGCCATTAATGATCAGGGCATCCCAGTCAACCATGCCAGCTTGCATCTGCCAATCCATCATACGCTGTTCAAACTGTGCAGGAGACTCTCCGGCAGTCTGTTTTGGTTGTGGACCAATATTGACAATTGCCGGATCGAAATGGATAGGCAGGCTCATACTGCTTTGCCAGAATGCCGGCAAGCCTTTGGCCAAGATACTACCGAATAGCAATACGACAAAGAACAGACCCGCCAATACCGCAGAAAAACCAAGCATACGAAAGGTTTTTTCTTTGCGATGGCGCCGTGCAAGAGAGCTTTGAATGGTCTTTTTACGCTCTTCACGCAGCTCAGCATTAACAGATGGATCAATACGCTGATCTAAAGGTGTGGTATTTGAAGTACTCATTAGTCGTATTGCTCACGATATTTACGCACGATGTACAGTGCGACAATGTTCAAACCTAAGGTAATAACAAAAAGAGTCAGACCCAATGCAAACGCAACCAGTGCTTGTGGACTGGCAAAGTCAGTATCGCCAGTTAACTGGTTCACAATGGTAATGGTTACAGTTGATACCGCCTCCAGTGGATTGGCATGTAACAGCGGGCTATTACCTGCTGCCAGTACCACAATCATGGTCTCACCAATCGCACGGGATGCTGCCAGCAAGAAGGCACCGATAATGCCCGGCAAAGCGGCTGGCAGTACCACTTGGCGGATCGTTTCAGATTTGGTTGCGCCTAGACCCAGTGAACCGTCTCGTAAGGCACGTGGTACCTGGGTAATAATGTCATCTGATAAAGAAGATACAAATGGAATAATCATGATGCCCATAACAAAGCCGGCAGTTAAGGCACTGGTCGCATTAATATCAACACCGACCATAGCACCGAGCGTTTTAATAAATGGGCCCAGAATCATCAAGGCAAACACACCGTAAACGATGGTTGGAATACCAGCCAGAACCTCAATAGTCGGTTTTGCCCATGAACGGAATTTTGGTGAGGCATATTCGGACAGATAGATTGCAATCATCAGACCCAATGGGACTGCGACCAACAGGGCGATTCCACTGACCATCAAGGTGCCCCACAATAAAGGCAACAGGCCATAACTTCCTTCAGCATTGCCTGAAGTGCTAAAACCTGGGTTCCATTGTGTGCCAAAGAAAAAATCAATTGGGCTGACGAAGCTAAAGAAGCGCATTGCTTCGCCAAACATCGACATGACAATGCCGAGTGTGGTCAGGATGGCAACACCAGAACAGAGTGCCAAGCTGATATTGATAACTTTTTCAACCTGATGACGTGCACGCAACTGATTACTGATACGTTTTTTGGCCCAAACCAGTCCGGCAACAGCAACAGAGATCACTACCACCAGCTTGGCATAGCTGCTGATGCTCATGATACGTGCCACCTGCTCTGCTGCAGCCAGTTCATAAGCCTGTGGTGTATCACTAACGCCAAAACCGGAAGCCAGTGCCTGCACCCGATCCACGATCACACTCAGAGCTGCAGAATCCATGCCTGCGACCATCCGTTGTGGCAGGTGTTTCAGCACCAGCTGTTCCAGGAGCACAGGTTCAACCAGATTCCAGATCATGAAGATTAAAAATGCAGGAATACCACACCATAAAGCCACCATGGCGCCATAATAGCCAGGACGCGAATTCAGCATTGCTGTGTTTTTGCCTTGGCCTGCCAATTTCTGGCTTCGACTTAATCCGATCTGATAGGCAACGGCGATAATCGCCAGTAACACACCCAGGAGTAGCAGATTCATGTATGCTCCACTGTTTTTTCAATCTTCATATTTTTAAA
Source organism: Acinetobacter sp. ACNIH3 (assembly GCF_002918965.1). NCBI lineage: Bacteria > Pseudomonadati > Pseudomonadota > Gammaproteobacteria > Moraxellales > Moraxellaceae > Acinetobacter > Acinetobacter sp. ACNIH3. The sequence goes on from NZ_PQLP01000018.1 coordinate 50,010, forward strand.
AAACCTATCTATGACTAAAAGCCGGTGACCGTTTCCAGCCACCAGCTATTTCAATATTTGCTTACTTCACTACAACTACTTTAGCTGCCTTAAAGTTAGCAAGTACTGCTGCACGTTCCTTATCAGACATTGAAATCAAACCTGCTTTTTCCAGTTTCGATCCTTTACCAGATACTTTCTTGCTCAGGAAGTATTCAGTGAACTGTGGCAAACCTTTGATTGATTTCAGGTGTTCGCCTTTCACATAGAAGAACAATGGACGAGATACCGGATAAGAACCATTCAGGATGGTCTGCTCAGATGGTGCAACATTGTTAACTGTTGCAACACGCAGCTTGTCACGGTTCTGGTCATAGAAACCTAGACCAAATACACCAACTGCACTTGGAGAGGTTTTCAGACGTGCCAGTGTTTCGGTGTAGTCACCTGAAATTTCAATAACACGACCATCTTTACGGAAAGTGGTACAGGCTTTCTTTTTGGCATCTTTATCTAAAGACTTAATTGCAGCATATGTTTCACAACCTGCATCCACCATCTTCTCCTGGAAGACTTCGCGTGTTCCATGATTCGAAGCAGGAATTACCAGTGTGATCGGCTCATTAGGAAGTGACTTATCAATCTGGTTCCAACGTGTATACGGGTTAGCTACCATTTTGCCATTGGCTGGTAACTGTGCTGCCAAGGCTGCAAAAACATGTTGTGGACGAAGTTTGTAAGCTGCTTTTTTGGCATTCGATGCAAAGACAATACCGTCATAACCGATTTTGATTTCTAGTACTTGGTTAACGCCATTCTTTTTACATTCTGCCAATTCGGAACTTTTGATCTGGCGAGATGCGTTTGCGATATCGATGGTATTATCACCAACACCATTACAGAACTGCTTTAAACCACCTGACGAACCGCCTGAGCCGACAACTGGAGTTTTAAACTGCGGGAAAGTATTGCCAAATTCTTCAGCTACAATACTTGCATATGGAAGTACAGTTGAAGAACCTGCAATTTGAATTGTGTCGCGTGCTGCATTCGCTGCAGTCATGCCTAGCCCCATCACTGCAAGTGCAAGTGTAATTTTTGTAAAGCGCATTCTGTATCTCTCACAATCATTTAAATTTGGAGTACGCCACTTTTTTTGTCGTGTTGTACTTGTTTCGATACAAGTATTTTGATTTTTAAATATGACAGACGGGTTACAGATTTATGAAGATTTTATGATAAGTGTTACAGCACTAAATAAATTAAAAATATTTATTATTTTCAATGCATTATAAATTATTTAAGAATTTTTTTGACATTTTTATAGCAAGCAAATATGTAAAAAATTTTGTGTTTCTTACAAAGAATTTCTTTTTTTACCACAATTTTGATGCATGAATAACCACTATTTAAATTTGATCTAGAAACAAATAATCTTTGTTGAAATATAAAAAAAGGAGACCAACAGGCCTCCTTTTTCACACCACAATTACTTATGCAATTGGTGGTGTATAAGTACCGTCAGCGATGGAATCCTTGATTCGATCCGCTTCTGCAAGCACCAGTGCCAGCAGGTTCTTCACGTTTTCAAGTGTTGCCACCGGACTTAAAGTCGTCATTTTCAGAGATTGAACCTGACCGACTTTAGTTACACCAATGTTCGCTTCACCACGCGCAAACAGCTCATCTGCCACGTTCTGGTTCAAGGCATCCACAAACTCAGCTGGATAACTTGCTGGTACCACACGGAACAATACTGATGCAAACTGTGGCTCCACCAGAAGTTCCAGGCCATCCGTTGCCTTGATGTAGTCTGCCACTTCACGTGTCAATTTCACGCCATGATCAATCATTGAACCGTAAAGCTCTTCACCCAAGGCTTCAACCGTCATCCACAACTTCAACGCATCGAAACGACGTGTCGTTTGCAGTGACTTCGATACCAGGTTCGGAACGCCGTGCTCTTCATCATAAGCAGAGTTTAAATACTCCGCTTCATAATGCATGAAACGATAGTTCGCTTCATCTTTTAGCAGGAATGCACCACATGAAATCGTTTGAAAATAATGCTTGTGGAAATCCAGTGTGATTGAATCAGATAACTCAATCCCATCCAGCATAGAACGATAGTCATTGGATAGAATCAGTGCGCCACCCCATGCCGCATCGATATGCATCCACGCGCCATATTTATTGGTGATTTCACGAATTGCTTTCAATGGATCAATCGCGCCCGCATCGGTTGTACCTGCGGTTGCTACCACACATGCGACGATTTTGCCTTCAGACTGAAGATGCGTCATGGTTTTTTCCAGAGCATCAACATCCATCTGTGCATTTTCATTTACAGGAACAGTGACTACTGACTGGAAGCCCATACCCATCATCGCCATGTTCTTTTGCACAGAGAAGTGCGCATTTTCAGAACAGATGACTTTGACGTTACGCATCGCGTCCGCAGGAATACCATCACGCTGAACCGACCATGGATTACCGTTTTCGTCTTTCCAGTTTTTCGCGATGCAGGCATCACGCGCCAGCAATACACCCATCAGGTTCGACTGTGTACCACCTGAAGTGAATACACCCGCCTGACCTAAACCATAACCAACCTTTTGACGTAGCCATTCGATTAACTGCACTTCCATCAAAGAACCCGCTGGGCTTTGATCCCATGAATCCATGGATTGGTTAGTCGCATTGATCAGCACTTCCGCAACCTGGCTTGCCACCATGGTTGGACAGTGCAAATGCGCTAGAGAATGCGGGTGATGTACTTTCAAGCTTTTGTTAAGGAATAGCTCAACCATACGCTCTAAAGATTTTTGAAGACCCAAACCATCTTTAGAAGGGTTGAAAGAAATTGCGCTACGCAATTCCTTGATGCTGCCACCCGTGTACATTTTGTCATTTTGCAACCATGCTGCAACCGCTTCGGTCGCTTGGTCCATCGCTGACTCATAGTCAGCGATAGATGCAGCATCATTGCAGAGTAACGCTTTACGATGTTCTGCAAAATCTACCATAAATTACGCGCCTCGAACTGCGACTAAAGCTTCAGCAACCGCTTTCTTGAAGCGAACCAGAACTTCTTCACACTCTGCCTGAGTAATAATCAACGGGCAAAGTAAACGGATCACTGTACCGTTACGACCACCTTTCTCAAGCAATAATTTATTGTTGAAACAAGCAGTCTGGATCGCTGCAGCCAATTGACCATCGGCAGGTAACGAACCCATATGATCAGCAGGTTTACGTTCGTCTACGATTTCAACACCGATCATTAAGCCACGACCACGCACGTTACCGATACATGGGAATTCAGCAGCTAGCTTTTTCAGTTCAGCTTGCAGGAAATCACCACGTTCTTGTGCGTTTTGCGCCAGATTTTGCTCTTTAATGGTATTGATCGTTGCAAGACCTGTACCCATTGCTAGCTGGTTACCACGGAAAGTACCGGTATGGCCAGCAGGTTGCCATGCGTCGAACTTACGTTTAATACCCAGTACCGCAAGTGGCAAGCTACCACCGACCGCTTTAGACATTACCACTACATCAGGCTCAATACCTGCGTGTTCAAAGGCAAACATTTTGCCTGAACGTGCAAAGCCCGCTTGAACTTCGTCAAGAATCAATACGATGTTGTGTTTTTCAGTCACTTCACGGATTTTCTGTAACCATTTTACTGGTGCTGTTACCACACCGCCTTCACCTTGAATCGCTTCAAGAATCACAGCTGCTGGCTTGGTTACACCGCTTTCAACATCTTCAATGAAGTTTTCAAAGAAGTAAGTTAAAGCGTCAACACCCGCTTCACCGCCAAGACCCAATGGGCAACGGTATTCGTGTGGGTAAGGCATGAACTGAACGCCTGGCATTAAACCATTTACTGCATTCTTCGCCGACAGGTTACCTGTCATGGCAAGAGAACCGTGAGTCATACCGTGATAGCCACCAGAGAAGCTGATCACTGAGCTACGACCTGTAAAGGTTTTGGCAAGTTTAATCGCTGCTTCTGTTGCATCTGCACCAGATGGACCACAGAACTGTAAGCAATATTCTTCTTTACCACCTGGAAGGTAGGAAAGAAGAGCTTCAGTAAAAGCATCTTTTAAAGGAGTGGTTAGATCCAGGGTATGCAGTGGGAGACCGCTTGCAAGCGTATCCTGGATACTTTGAATCACCGCAGGATGATTATGGCCCAAAGCCAATGTCCCTGCCCCAGCTAAACAATCAAGGTACTCAGTACCTTCAACATCGGTAACCCAGCAACCTTGTGCTTTCGCTATCGCTAACGGTAATTTACGTGGATAACTACGCACATTCGATTCCATCTGACTTTGGCGAGTCAAGTAGTATTCGTTTGTGGAATTGGTGGCAGGGTTTACAGAAGTAACGCTCATATCGAATTACCATCTCTGATATGGGTTGAAAGAAATAAGTCTGGTGACGTTTGGTCCTTTGACTCGGTGCTTTATAAGATTTTAGTTAGCTATAATCTTAGTTAACTAACTTAGGAGGCGGATGATACCGAATTTTTCAGGAAAATAAATAACTTTCAACTCAATTTACCTGAAAATTTATCGAAAAAAAATATCATGCCTGTCTAAGCTCTAAATTATCATCTTAACGTGTGACAAAGGAAAGAAAAGCAGCTTCTTTTATACTTTTTTGTAGCCTTTCAGAAAAGTTTGCAATTATTTTAATAATGCATTAATAAATATATAATTTTTAAAATAATTAAACTTTAAAACTACAGAAAAAATAATCAAAAACTTAACACTCTTACCACAAATATTTCGCAAAAAGAGCACAATTGAGATTTAATATCTGAGGATCAGCCAAGATGGCTAATTTTAAGAAAAACAGGAAGAAAATATGCGCCTCCTAGCATTGTCCAGCCTTATACTTGCAGGCACCTTGGCGAGTACTGCATTTGCAGACCAAAATGAGCCACTGAATTATAATATTATTAATATTTCAGCAGAGGCCAGTCGCGATATTTCCAATGACCTGATGCATGCCAATTTATATGTAGAAAAATCCAATAAACAGCCTGCTGAACTTGCAGCGCAAATTAATCAACTCATGAACCAGGCCATCAATGCCGCAAAGAAATATCCGAGTGTGAAAATTGAAACCGGCTCACAACACACTTATCCAGTCTATGACAATGATAACCGCAAACTCAGAGAGTGGAGAGCTCGTGCTCAGGTGCGTATTGAATCGACTGACTTCAAAGCGGCTTCACAGCTAATTGCCGAATTGCAGCAAAACTTCCAGACTGAATCAATTAACTTTACAGTATCTGAAGCAAAACGTAAGAAAATTGAAAATGAGCTGATGCTGGAAGCATCCAAAAACTTCCAGCAACGTGCACAAAGCCTGGCTCAGGCTTGGAACAAGGCTGGATATCAACTGGTAAATATGAATATTAACACCAATAATTCAGGCTACCCATCGGTTCCACGTATGGCAATGGCCAAAGCGGCTTATGCAGAAGCAGCTATTCCAGATCAGGAAATGGCAGCGGGTGAATCTAAAATGACCGTGAATGCCAATGGTTCGATTCAGTTTAAATAAGTGTTAATAAAAGCACTCTGCTTTTAAAAACCACCCTTTTGGGTGGTTTTTTATCACTTGAATATTCTGTGAAAAATCGATGCTACAAATTCATACAAACTCAGATATGAATTGAGCTTTGATCGGTTTAGAGTAACGGACATTTGTGTCAGCCCTCTCTCCTCATGTTACTCGATCAACTAAACCTGTATCTGTTTCATCTTCTCAATGTACCTGACCAAGCCTCGATCTGGATGATTAACTATGCCAGTCTGATAGCGCATGATCTGGTGTATTTATTTCTGCTGATTTTTGCTGTTGCCTGGCTGCGCGGCAGTCGTGAAATCAAAACAGGGATTATTAAAGCTGTGATTTTCACCGCAATCACCTTGTCGATTAGCGAGGTATTATCTGCAGTTCTAAACACGCCCCGCCCTTTTGTCATGGAGGTTGGTCGAACCCTGATTGAGCATGCCCCTACAGGTTCATTCCCAAGCAATCACATGAGTATTTTTAGTGGAATTGCCTTTGCCTATTACTTCTCAGCACAACGTGATTTGGGTCGAATCCTACTCTGGACTGCATGGCTGGTAGCATGGTCACGGATTTATGTAGGTGTACATTTTCCGATTGATATGCTAGGTGCATTCCTAATTGCACTTGTTGTAAATCTCGCTGGCTTACCGCTCTGGTGGAAATATGAGAATAAAATCATGAGCTTTATTTTCAGTATTCATCAATTCCTGTTTAAGCCTTTTATTCGGATGGGCTGGGTGAAGTAAATTTCCAGACATAAAAAATCCCGCTCGAAAGCGGGTTTTTTTACATTTCTTTAACTTAATAGATCGCCATATGATTGCGATTTATTTTTAACATATATTATTGTTTTATAAATTTTAATATATATAAAATAAAATTATAACCTCTTATATAACCTCTAGTCTTAAAGTGGTTTGCATTTTTTTATTCTGCATTTTCTGCAATTAGTGTATTTTACAAAAAATTAAATAATTAGTGACATAAAATGAGCTACTCAAGAAAAATTGCGAAGCCTAACACCGAACAAGATTTCGAGTCATTGTGTGCTCATGTATTAGGTAAACAATATAACTGTACTTTGCCCCATATGTATGGAAGAAGAGGTCAAGCTCAGCATGGTTTAGATATTTTAGTATATGAAGATGACAGAATAGAACCAAATAATCGAATAGGTATTCAATGTAAGCATGTTCAAAAACTATCTTTTGATGAAAATCACGGTGATTCAATCGTAAAAGAAGTACAAAAGGCTGATCAAGGTCAACAAGATATTAAAACACTTATTGTCGTTACAAGTTTAGAAGCAAATAAAACTCTAACTGATGCAGTAAGTGTTCTTTCAGACCAAAGGATAAAAGAAGGCAAGTTCAGCATTCAAATTATTTTTTGGAATGATTTATGTAATTACATAAATAAAGATCCTGAACTAAGTGCTTTTTATGGGCAAGATCCAGAAATTTTAGAGTTATTTTTTAAAGAAATTGAAGATTTAATTAAAGATGAAAAATATAAAACTGCCCTAATCAAACTCAATTTGAATAAGTTTATTGATCAATATAATATCATTTTTAGATGTAAAAAACTTTTTTTGCAAGCTACTTGCTTACTGGGTTTGGGAGACTTTAAATCTTTAGAAGAAGTTCTAGTTGAATTAGATAAAATTAAGTGGGAAGAAAGTAACTATAACAGTCTAAAAATAAAATGGCTTATCCAAACTGATATAGTA
>NZ_PQLP01000019.1:0-52831 GCF_002918965.1 Acinetobacter sp. ACNIH3
TGAAAACCTTCAAAATCCTTGCTGAGCGTTATCGAAATAGAGGTAAAAGGCTTGGTTTGAGATTCAATTTAATCGCTGGAATCTACAACTTGGAACTGAGCAAAAAATGATTTATGAAAGAGGTCTATTTAAGTGATTAGTTCTTAAACTTTTATTTTTTATTTAAGAAGGTTTCTTTCATTAAATTTTTACGTGCTCGAATATCGATCTCCTATTCCTCACCAATTCAGTTATCCATTTAAGTTGCTTTTATCGCGCTATTTTTATAGTAAAACGTACCACAGTATTCTTTAGTGGATAAAAAAGCGAATAGAGAAAATCTATTCGCTTTCGTGCTTTCCTTGAACCAGAGTTAGTCCTCAGGATATTCAAAACGATAACCCACACCATAAACTGCCTGAATCCACTCATGACGGTTACCCGTTTCAGCAGCCTCGGAAATCTTGCGGCGCAGGTTCTTGATATGACTGTCAATCACACGGTCCGCCACATCGAAGCTGTCCGGGTTAATATGATCCAGCAATTGCGCACGTGAATACACCTGACCCACATGCTCCAAAAACAGTTCTAATAAACGGAATTCTGTTGGGGTCAGGTTCAGCGCTTTTTGTTGATACCAGATGCGCTGTTGCGATTTATCCATACGGAACAAATCATTGCTTTCCGGTTCGGCCTTGCGATCCAGACGGCGTAGAACTGCCTGCACGCGCGCGACCAGTTCCTTCGGACTAAATGGTTTACAGATGTAGTCATCTGCACCCATATTCAGGCCGAGTACACGGTCAATTTCTTCAGTACGTGCCGTCACCATAATAATCGGTAGATCGGACTGCTCACGCACCTTACGGCAGATGGTCAGGCCATCCATACGTGGCACCATCAGGTCCAGAATCATCAGGCTCGGCTTACGTTGAGTGAAACTGTTATAAGCTTCCTGTCCATCATGAAACATGCTGACTTCAAAACCAGCAGCTTCTAGATAGTCTCGCACCAATTGTGCAAGTTCGACTTCGTCTTCAACCAGCATAATGTGTTTCATGAATAAACTTCCTTATGATTTTATTTGTTTAGGAAAAGTCAGCTTGCAACGTAATCCACCGAGTGGCGAATGATCGAAGCTTAAACTTCCACCTAATGCTTGCGTAATTTTACACGATAATGCCAAACCCAGTCCGGTACCACCAGTGGCACGGGTACGCGAGTCATCTACACGATAGAAACGTTCACCTATTCGGGCCAGCTGTTCATCGGTCAGACCAAACGGACTGTCATCGACATATAAGGTCCATTCTTTGTCATTCTGTTCAGTATGAATATGTACCTGTCCACCCGCTTCAGTATAGCGAATACTGTTGCTCAGCAAATTAGCCACGATCTGTTTAAAGCGGTCCAGATCTAGCTCTACGTCTGCGCCTTCACCTTCCGCAGTCACAGTTAATTGCGCCTGTTCAAACTTTGGATGGAAGTTCATTAATTCCTGCTGTACCACATCCCATGGATTAATCGTACTGACATACATCTGCAATTGCTGGGCATCAGCCTGTGCCAGGGCTGCCAAATCTAGAGTCAGTTTTTTCAGACTGGTCACCTGTGCCAGCATCGAAGCAAAATGTTCTGGAGTGGGCTTACGAATTCCATCCTGCATCGCTTCAATCTGTGCCTGCAACACGGCGAGTGGCGTTTTCAGTTCATGTGAGGTATCCGCTACCCATTGGCGACGTGAAGTCTCATGTTGATTGAGAATGATAGCCAATTGATTTAACTCATTGGATAAATCACCCAGCTCATCATTGCGGTTAACTTTAACCTGATGCTGATAATTGCCTTTGGTTAACTCACGTGTACCTTGCAATAAGCGTTGAATCGGCTTTTTGAAATAAGTCGCTAACAGGAGTGCAGCGATGAGACTGGTCAGGATACTAAGGCCATATACCAGGAACAGGTAACGTTTCTGATTACTAAAGAAATTGATACTTAATGCATCTTCCTGATCCAGTACCGGTTTTAGCCCCAGGTAACCGACAATTTTATCGTCTACCATAATCGGGCGATAAGAAATCTGCTCATCGGAAGGTTCACCCACGACAAAACGGCGTTTGGCATCATAAAGAGATAAACGTGAACTCAGACCCAAACGGTCAGGCATCTGGATAAACTGTTTTTTACCCGCTTGCGGCTGCGTTGTTAACTGCGAGCCATTTTTACGATCGGTTCTAAACAGGTTCTGATTAGAACTCAGCGGGAACTTCAAACCTTCAAAAGGCTGAAACTGCGAAGGTAAATTTGCTGCCAATACACGCAGTTCTTCCTCATTTACAGTACGTTGTTCAGCATCTGTGCCCATCAGGCTTGGTGCTACATTGGCTAAGGTGTGATCCTGAAAATAACGTTGCTGTAAGGCAATATCATACTGACGACGTAACCACCAGCGTGACAGACGGTCATAATCATCCGGCGCTGCCTCACCTTCGATCTGTAGAATCTGAGCCTGAATTGCATTGCCCCAGTCATTATAAACGCCATAGACTTCGGCCAGGTTTTCAATGACATGATCCAGTTTCTGCATTTCCACATCGGCAACATAGCGAGTGAAATTACGCTGCATGTTGAGATGAAGCACACCGAGACTCACCGTGGTAATCACCAAGGTGGTAAACAGCACTGTTAAAAACAGCCGGAGTGCAATCGGAATGCGGCGAATATTCAAAAGCAGATTCTCAGTTTTTCCTCTAGATTCATTATTGTAGCGAACACAAGCTGAAAAAACTCTTCATTGTTTCTTCATCTTTATTGTTTATTCTTTGCAACATACAGATCAGGCTCGTGGCTTGGAGACAAATACAATGAAAGCAATGACAAAAATCATCGTCCTGGGTGCAAGTGTGTTATCAATGGGGGCATTGACCGCGTGTCAATCGACTAAGCATGCACCAAGTGAAGATCATCCGCAAATGATGAAACATCAACAAGATCATATAGGTCGTCATCTGACTGCAGAACAGCGTGAACAGTTCAAGCAAATGCGTGCACAACGTGCGCAGCTGCATAAGCAAATGCAACAGGCCTGTGATAACAAAGCTGTTGGCAGTGCAATTCAGGTGAAAGCCGGTGATAAAACTGTAGACGGTACTTGTCAGATCTCTTTCAAAGCAGACCGTAAAGATATGAAAGCTGCGCGTAGCGAGTTCCGTGGTATGAAAGGTGAACATCGCCCAATGCGTGGTGACTTTCGCGGAGCATTAAACCGTGGTGAAGCACTGACTGATGCGCAACGTGCGGAAATGGTAAAACAGTTTGACCAGCGTCTGGCTCAACGTCAGGCACAGCAAAAAGCTGCTGTTCAGGCCTGTCAAGGTAAAAAAGATGGCGCAGCTGTACAGCTCAAAATAGGTGAAAAAACCATTAATGGTCAGTGTCACGTCCGTTTCCAGCCAAATGCTCCAGTTAAAGCACCAGCCGTTAAGGCGTCTTAACTGAACGTTTCAAATTTATTATTAAAAAAGGCACTTCCGGGTGTCTTTTTTTATGCGTGTTGATTGTTAGAACTAAGTCTATCTAAGTGTGCAGGTTTTTGACCATTCGTGTCAGATATTTTTTTATAAAAACGTTTACACTCAATATACTTAAGATTTCAAGGGTAATTATCTTTGACTTTACAGTCACCAAGAAATAGCCTTGAAATGCTTGTGCCAACAAGGAAGATGTTGCACGATTAGACCATGTCAATACGTGTCAATGAAGGCACGTTTCAATTTAATTCAGGATTATAACGCTGGTATAAACCAGTATTGAGGAAACCGATATGCCACAATACAAAGCGCCCTTACGTGATATGCAATTTGTTTTGCATGAGCTTTTAAATGTTGAACAACATTATGCCAGCCTGCCTGCATTCCAAGATAACGTAAGCCGTGAGCTCGTAGACCAGTACCTGGAAGCTGCCGCTGATTTCTGTGAAAATGAATTATCTCCTTTAAACCAGGTGGGTGACCGCGAAGGCTGTACCTGGAACGACGGTGTTGTAACGACTCCAACAGGCTTCAAAGAAGCGTATCAAAAATACATCGAACTTGGCTTCCCTTCTCTTTCTGCGGAAGAGCAATATGGCGGTCAAGGCTTACCGAACTCTTTAGGTATTACCATTTCTGAAATGGTCGGTACTGCGAACTGGGCATGGGGCATGTACCCTGGCCTTTCTCATGGTGCTGTACGTACTTTAGAACACCATGGTTCTCAAGAACAAAAAGATACTTACCTGCCTAACCTGGTATCAGGTGTCTGGACAGGTACGATGTGTCTGACAGAATCTCATGCAGGTTCTGACCTGGGTATTATCCGTACTAAAGCTGAGCCACAAGCGGACGGCAGCTATGCAATCTCTGGCGAGAAGATCTTTATCTCTGCTGGTGAACATGACATGGCTGAAAACATCATCCATATCGTACTGGCTCGTCTACCGGGTGCACCTAAAGGTACTAAAGGTATTTCGCTGTTCATTGTACCGAAGTTCAACCTGAATGCTGACGGTTCTATCGGTGAGCGTAATGGCGTACGTTGTGGTTCGATCGAACACAAAATGGGGATCCATGGTAATGCAACGTGTGTCATCAACTTTGATAACGCAAAAGGCTTCCTGATTGGACCTGAAAACCGTGGTCTGAACTGCATGTTCACTTTCATGAACACTGCACGTATCGGTACTGCTGTACAAGGTTTGTCTGCATCTGAGTCTTCTTTCCAAGGCGCGTTAGCTTATGCGAAAGACCGTTTGGCAATGCGTTCTTTAACTGGCCCTAAAGCACCTGACAAAGAAGCAGACCCGATTATCGTTCACCCAGCAGTACGTAATATGCTGTTAACTCAAAAAGCATTTGCTGAAGGTGGTCGTGCACTGGTTTACCTGTTGGCTCAATATGCAGATGTAGTTGAACATGGTGTAGAGGAGGCAGACCGTAAATTTGCTGACAACATCCTGTCTCTATTGACGCCAATTGCGAAAGCATTCCTGACTGAAACTGGTTCAGAAGCTGCGAAACATGGTGTACAGGTATTTGGTGGTCACGGCTTTATCTCTGAGCACGGCATGGAGCAAATCGTACGTGATACACGTATTGCCTGCCTGTACGAAGGTACGACTGAAATCCAGGCGCTTGACCTGTTAGGCCGTAAAGTTTTGGGTACTCAAGGTGCAATGTTGAAAGACTTCACCAAGATCATCCACAAGTTTGCTGAAGCGAACAAAGATAACGCTGGTCTGAAAGAGTTCGTTGAACCATTGGCTGCACTGAACAAGGAATGGGGTGACCTGACCATGCAGATCGGTATGCGTGCAATGCAAAACCCTGAAGAAGTGGGTGCTGCTGCAGTAGACTACCTGTACTTCTCTGGTTATGTAACGCTTGCTTACCTATGGGCACGTATGGCACTGGTTGCTCAAGAGCAATTGGCTGCAGGTACTACAGACGTAGACTTCTACAACGCGAAGCTGACGACTGCACGTTTCTACTTCAAGAAAATCCTGCCACGTGTTCGTTCACACGTTGACCTGATTGCGACTGGTGTAGAGCCGTTAATGAGCCTGGATGCGGAACATTTCGCATTCTAAGCTGATACAATTTTAAATGCAGAAACAAGGAAAAGGACGGTTACTTTTAAAGCGTCCTTTTTCTTTATAAAGCATTACAGAATTAACCTTTAGTCGTCTAACAATAAGATTTTTAATGCATTAGACTGACTCAAAATCAATCGATTCAAACAAGAAACAGGTGACCCACTATGCCAATTTATAACGCGCCACTTGCCGATATGAAATTCATCCTGAACGATGTATTCAATGCCGAACAATTCTGGCAAGCCAATGAAAATTTAGCCCATTTGGACGCTGCAACAGCAGAAGCAATTCTTGAAGAAATGGCTAAATTTGCGCAGAACGTCACCCTTCCGTTGAACCGTACCGGTGATGAAGAAGGCGCGAAATATGAAAATGGCGCTGTGACCACACCTGCAGGTTTTAAAGAAGCATTCAAACAATATGCTGAAGGCGGCTGGATTGGCCTTGGTGCTGATGCTGAATGGGGTGGTCAGGAAATGCCAAAAATGCTGACCGTTCTGTCAGATGAAATGCTTTTTGCTACTAACCCGTCTTTCATGCTGTATCCATTACTGTCTGTCGGTGCGGGTATGGCATTGAACAGCTATGGTTCTCAAGCGCAAAAAGAAACTTACCTGCCAAAAATCTATTCTGGCGAATGGTCAGGTACCATGTGTTTAACCGAACCACATGCGGGTACTGACCTGGGTATTATCAAAACCAAAGCTGAACGCAATGGTGATGGTACTTACAGCATTACCGGTACCAAAATCTTCATTACTGGTGGTGACCACGACCTGGCTGAAAACATTATTCACCTGGTATTGGCAAAAACACCGGATGCGCCTGCGGGCTCTCGCGGTATTTCCCTGTTCATCGTGCCTAAATTCCTGGTGAATGAAGATGGTTCGATGGGCGAACGTAACCCGGTAGGTCCAGGTTCGATTGAACACAAAATGGGGATCAAAGCATCTGCCACTTGTGTCATGAACTTCGACGGTGCCAAAGGTTATCTGGTAGGTAAAGAAAACGAAGGTCTGGCAGCCATGTTCGTAATGATGAACTACGAACGTCTGTCTATGGGGATCCAGGGCTTAGGCGCTTCTGAATTCGCTTACCAAAATGCGGCACAATATGCGACAGATCGTCTGCAAGGCCGTAGTGCTTCTGGCGTTCAGTCTCCAAACAAACCAGCAGACAGCATTCTAGTACATGGCGATGTACGTCGTATGCTTTTAAATGTACGTGCAAACAATGAAGCCTCTCGTGCATTCGCTGTGTACGTTGGTCAACAGCTTGACATCACCAAGTTCTCGACTGATGCAGAAGCAATTAAGAAAGCCAATGATCGTGTTGCACTGTTAACACCAATCGCGAAAGCGTATCTGACTGATACAGCTTTCAATGCAACACTTGATGCACAAATGGTCTTCGGTGGTCATGGTTATATTCGTGAATGGGGCATGGAACAGTGTATCCGTGACCTGCGTATTTCACAGATTTACGAAGGGACTAACGGTGTTCAATCACAAGACTTGATTGGCCGTAAGACCATTAAATGTAATGGTGAATTTATTGCTGAATACATTCAGGAAATCCGTGATTTTACCAATGCACTGGATGCTGACCTGAACTTCATTAAAGATGCGACCCTTGATGCGGCTGCAGAAGTTGAAGCAGTAACCCAGCATATTATTGAAGCTGCGAAAGAAAATCCAGAATATGCGAATGGTGCAGCAGTAGATTACCTGCATGCAGTAGGCCTGTTGAGCTTCTCTTATATGTTCGCACGCATTGCCCATGCTGCGAAAGATAAACAAGGTGAGTTCTATCAGAACAAACTGGGTCTTGCTCGTTATTTCGTACAACGCATTCTGCCTGAACTGGCACTGCGTATTACTAAAGTCAAAGCAGGTTCAGAAGCATTAACACAGTTCTCTGAAGAATACTTCACAACTCAGTCTTAAAATATTTAAGCCATAAAAAACGCCTGCAATTGCAGGCGTTTTTTATTATGCTTTTAAACTTTTTCGATCAGAATCGTATCTGGCTGATTGGCCACCTTAGGATTCAGATGCTTGTTCACAATTCGGATTTCCCCTTCAGACTGCAAAGATTCACACAACTCTAATACTTTCTGCATGTCATCACTTTTAATCCCTGTACCCAGAATTAATTTTTTGCCTGTTTCTAATTGATTAATCTTATTTTGGATTTTTTCTAACATCTTTTTTCTCCCTCATTATTCGATGTATAACTTCTACAATATAGCAATTTGGTATGAAAAAAGTACACTTTTTCATCTTTTTACATTTTTATTTTCCATATTTTCATTTTCTTTGCATGAAATTTGCAGAAAATTTCCTAAGATTTATAAATCATTTATTTTTAATCAGGAGGACATAGTGATGAAACCTAATTCCAAAGCCAAGAAAATAGAAGCCCTCCTCGACCGCGGCGGTAATCTTGCCGTAGAAAGTTTTCATTATCTCGCCCTGTTCATTATTGGCTGTATGGTGATCTGGTCTGCCGGTCATACCGTCATCGACATTTTGACAGTCAAAAAATTTGCCAGTATTGATGATATTCTGCTGTTATTTATCTATCTGGAATTAGGCGCGATGGTAGGTATTTATTTTAAAACCAATCATATGCCAGTCCGATTCCTGATTTATATTGCGATTACTGCGCTGACACGTCTCTTGATTTCTGATATTCAACACACGCATAAAGCCAGTATGGATCAAGTGATTATTACGGGTTCTATCCTCATTTTGGCTTTCGCCATTTTAATTGTGCGTTATGCATCCTGGAACTATCCATCAATTATCCGAGACAAACATACTGAAAAACCAGTTCCTCAAGGCAAGACCCCTCGCCCTGAAGATGATGAGTTGGCATAAAATGTTTTATTCATAACTATATTAAAGAATCCTCTCTCCCTTTGGGAGAGAGTTAGAGAGAGGGACTTAATGTATACGTGTCAATCTCATTTAGAATTTGAGAAACAATTATTTCAAATCATTTCACCCCAATCATTTCCTTACCGGTGAGGGAGCTATTTTGTTTTTTTTTGAGTTATTTAGGCATAACTGAAGTATTTCTTCATTCATTTAGGACGGTTTAACGATTATTCACCAAGACATAACGTCCATTTTCATAGATCCAGTGCATTCCAGTAGGCGGATCAGGCAGACCCAAACGTCGCCAGTCATTGATCAGTACATAACGTGAGCTTTCAATATGTGCCACGTTCGGATCGCCATTTACCCAGCTATAGCTGGTCGAGTTTTGATAAATGGTGGTCGGTGCCTGATAACGAATACTCACCCCATTTTGAATCGGTGGATGGCCCCACTGATTCGGATAATGATGGGCAGGCGGTCGCGGACGCTGCGGATAATGCTGCTGTGGTGGGCGTGGGTGCTGCGGGCGTTTATAAGTCTCTTTGCTGGTATAGCCGGCCCAGTTATTTCCTGCTACAGCTGGGACAGAAGCTCCAAATAATAGTGCAGCTAGACAGGCGCTGGACAAGATGATTTTCATAGGAACTTCCTTTGATAGGTTTGCCTATATTTTATACAGAATTTACGGAGAAAATATGAATTTATCCAGTTATACCACAAGGTTTTACAGCCGATAGTGAAAAGACATTTGTGCTGCGGCTCAGGTGCTGCGTGCATGCTTTGTGCTAAACTTTGATTTTCCGAATTTTGAGTCCAACATCGTGTCCGATTTAAGTTTTGATCGTTTATATGAATATTTCTGTAAAGTCCCAAGTGTTCAAAAAAACCTGATTGATAGCTATGGATCTGATGGCAAGCAGGCATGGTGGTTCAAGTTTCGTATTGATGTAGACCATCCGCTGGCTTGGCAAACTGTACAGGAACTCGGTCATGTTCTGAATTATATTTCCAAGAATGAACGCCTGCCGACGCAGTTTTTACCAGTATCCCCTCCTCCGTATATGAATGGTGAAGCGAAGGATTTCCTGTGCTGGGTGATTCAATGCAATCATGCAGATTTCCCGCCGGATGTGGTATGTGACTGGTTAGAAGCACGCCTGCCGAATCCGGTGGATGATGAATCTCAATGGAAAATCAAAACTGATATTGCTGAGCTCGACCAGATGTCCGATAAAGATTTGGATAAACTGGTTCCACCAAATCCTGCACCCTAAAGCTTTTGAAATAAAAAAATCCCTCTAAATTTAGAGGGATTTTTTTATAGCAAAGAATTCATTTAACACTTTAGTTACTGAAATTAAAGGAATTAAAATAGTTAAATTAAATATCAGGCAATAAAAAACCCCAAGACTGAATATGCTTGGGGCTCTTTAGAATTTTGGTCCCGAGGGTCGGACTCGAACCGACACGTCATCGCTGACAGTGGATTTTGAGTCCACCGCGTCTACCAATTTCACCACCTCGGGAGTGGATGAAAGGTATATTACTCGGTTTCAATCAGATGTCAACGCAGATTCTCTGCATTTGTTTAATTTTAAAACAAAACTCATTTTTTTGATCTATAAAGCTGCAATTTCCTCCTTAAAAAGGAAAAAAGTTTATACTAAGCCCAGTTTTTATTACCGTAACTTGTCATGCAACTTTCTGATTTTAGCTTTGATCTCCCCGATGAGCTGATTGCTCGCTATCCGCTTGAACAACGTAGTGCTTCCCGCCTTTTACACCTCGATGCTGAAGGTCAATATCATGACCACCAATTTACCGACATTCTGGATTTATTGAATGAAGGTGATTTGCTGGTTCTGAACGATACCAAGGTAATGAAAGCCCGCCTGAAAGGTAAACGTGCGTCAGGTGGTGCAGTTGAAGTTCTGGTTGAACGCATGATGGATCAGTTCATCGCGCACTGTCACATTAAAGCCAGCAATACACCGAAAGCCGGTGCTGAACTGTTTATTGGCCCAGATGTAGTTAAAGTGACTGTTCAAGGCCGTCATGAGAATCTGTTTGTTGTGGAATTCTCCCAGCCGATTTTAGATGTCCTGGATCAATACGGCGCCCTGCCTATTCCACCTTACTTCAACCGTGAAGCGGAAGAGATTGATACTTTACGCTATCAAACGGTTTTCAATGACCCAACAAAATTAGCCAGTGTGGCTGCACCGACAGCTTCCTTGCACTTCGATGAAGACTTGCTGAAAAAACTCGAAGAAAAAGGCATTCAAAAAACGTTCGTGACCCTGCATGTGGGTGCAGGTACGTTCTTGCCGGTTCGTACCGACAATATTGAAAATCACATCATGCACAGCGAATGGTGTCAGGTCTCTGATGCATCCATGGCACTGATCAAAGCCACCAAAGAACGTGGCAATAAAGTCATTACTGTCGGCACAACAGCGACTCGCGCGACTGAAAGTGCGGCACAGGCCAATGGTGGTGAGCTGAAAGGCTGGACTGGTGATACCCAAATCTTCATCTATCCAGGTTATGAGTTTAAAGTGGTTGATCGTTTGATTACCAACTTCCATTTGCCTGAATCTACCCTACTGATGCTGGTCTCAGCGTTGTCAAATCGTGACAATATTCTAAATGCCTATAAGTATGCCGTAGAAAGCAAATACCGCTTCTTCAGCTATGGTGATGCCATGCTGATTGATCAGGCCAAATAATTACAGGACCCATCTATGCCGATCGATGCAGTGCAACGCTCCATTCATATTCGTCGTAAGAAAAATGAAGTGGTGTTTAAAAATATCGATCGGCTGTGGCACTTATCGAGTGATGCCAAAAGCCATCAGGACATTCTTAATGGCTTGCATCCATGGCAAGGTTCAATTTCTCTAAAGTTTGAAAACACCCTGCCGTGGTTCTTGGCACTCTTTGGCTTGATGCAAGTATTCAGCCTTATCATTGCACCGCACAATTTCTGGCTGCAATGCAATTTTGCCTTGGGTTTTGGCATGTTATTTTGGGCCTATCTGATTTATGAGCAAGAGCGCTCCATCAATGATGTGATTGAATATTTAGAAGAACGTGTGCTGACGCATAAATATCATCTCCACTTTCAACAACAGCCACAGCATATTTCAATGCCACTTAATCCTCGGCAATTTATTGGCAATTTAAAACGCCTTTTTCCTGTGTTTGAACGTGGCTCATTACGCAATGACATCTCACGTTATGCCAGCACCACATGGTTAGATGAAAATGGACAAGAACACCAAGTCTTGTTGTTTGAATACCACTATGTAGATGAAATTAAAACCATCGACAAAAATGGCAATACCGTCAAACTCATTGAACAACACAAAAATTTGTGGGGTGCATTTGTCTTTGATGTCTCTGTGCAAGGGCTTGCCATTAGCACATCAAGACGTCCATTCCCCTCACCTTATCGCCATCCTTGGCACAGCAGTGATATACGCACCAATCAGCGTTTAAAATTTTATGGCACAGATCCCATGCAAATGGCCAAACAGCTCAGCCCGGGTTTTGTGCTCCGATTAAGTCAATTTTTCCAATACCGTGAAGGCGATCTTATTTTTCATCCCCAACAACGTGTGCTGTGCTATTTAGGGCCACATGACATTTTTAATGCGCCTGAACGCAAGCAAAATATCCAGGATATTTCTGCATTGCGTGGACATCTGAGAACGTTTAAATTAGTAGAACTGGAAAAGCTGCAAACTGACCTGATTCAGTTTTTAAAATAATTATTTTCTCGGGGGACTGCTTTTATGGGATTTGTTGTTTTTGTCATTATCCCGATTCTGCTGATTGTTGCCATCATCATGATCCGTAACAGCATCGTACGTTATCATAATGCCACAATTCGGGCATGGTCTGATGTTGCCAGCTATGAACGGCAGAAACTGAAAATTCTAGATGGCCTGCAACCTTTGGTCGAACAGTATTCCAGTTTCGAAAAAGGCACGCTGGAGAAAGTGACTGAACTGCGTCAGAACATCATGAACCTGAATATTAAAGATGCCGATATTGGGCAATTACAACGGATCGAAAGCCTGAACCGGGAGCTGATGCATAACCTGAATGTGGTGATCGAAAACTATCCTGAATTGAAAGCCAATGAAATTTATCTGAAAATGATGAACGAAATTGAAGAACAGAATGAAAATGTCGGTGCCGCAATCAGTATCTATAATCGTAATGTTGAACTGTTTAATAACCAGATTCAGGTTTTCCCGCATAATATAATCAATAACATGCTACTACAAAAGAAAGCTGTGCGTCCCTTCCGCGATCAGGCCGTGACCCAAAGTTTTGACTATCGTCCGAATTTTTAAACCCTGACGTATATTTATGCGATGATAAGAAATACCCAACTGCCTTAGCGATGAATCAGGAGATTCCAGATAAGGCACTTTGCTTCAAAATAAAAATAAAGAATTAAAACTATGCTAGATCATCTCGATACCTTAAAGAAAGTCCTGATCAAGGAATTTTATCAACTCTATGATCATTATAGTGACGACGGAATATATGCCTGTAGCCCCTGGTCTATGACGAGTTTCTGCGAGTGGATTATCTCGCCATATCAACCGAACGCAGTATTTTTAATGATCAGGAAGATCGTGCACAGTATTTGTCTGAAACTGAACGCTGGAATGCAGCGAAATGGCGTTACCGTACCGTCCATAGCTCTAATAACGGTATGACGCAGTTTCGTGCACTGCTGGACAGCTATTTCAAGAACCAGCATAGTTTCGGCAACCCTTTGCTGGAACATAGCAAGACCGATCAGGCCAATACACTGGATGTACTGCTAAAGCTCTTTCAACAGGCACGTGATGCTTTAGAACAGGATTATGGCCTGGACTTAAACCGGATTGTATTTTTTATCCATATGCCAACACAGCCACAAATAGAATTCCAATCAGCTATTTCTCTAAATCAGGAAAGTCCATTAAGACAACAGTTTGTGTTCAGCAAACAGCCTGCAAATCAACCTGCTATGTCAAAGTCATTTAAGCTAAACCAGAACGATAAAGATCTGCTGATTGATCTGGCGCAACTGGTCAAGTTAGAAGCTTATGATTATTTACATGTAGCCCATCAGGCCTATTTACTGACGCTGGAACCGCATTTTGTCGATACCAATCTTTATATCCAGAAACTGATCCAGCATATCGCAGCGATGGCAACTGAAATTGATGGCAGTTGTGCCATGACACAAGCGGAAATTCAGGAACGCATCCGCCAGTTTGAACGTTAGATCACAAGCTTATTCTTCATTTTTTATTCATACAGGCAACATAAATAAACAGCCCGGACTGGATGGAGCGCTGGCGTTTACGGTCAGAATCAAGGAAAATAGCCGGTTTTAGCATTAACAATCAGCGAACTGTTTTTTCGCCTTGATTTGGAACTCCTATGAAGTTTGAAAAATTAGCGCAGTCGGGCCGTGCCCGTCGTGGCCTTTTAACGCTTGAGCATGGCGTGGTTGAAACCCCAATGTTCATGCCGGTGGGGACTTATGGCACGGTAAAAGGCATGTTGCCTCGTGACATTAAAGAAATTAAGTCTCAGGTAATTCTGGGCAATACCTTCCATCTGTACCTGCGTCCAGGTCTAGATGTCATCCGTGAGCATGGTGGTCTGCATCAGTTCATGAAATGGAATAACCCGATCCTGACTGATTCTGGTGGCTTCCAGGTGTTCAGCCTCGGTGCGATGCGTAAAATCAAGGAAGAAGGCGTGACCTTCCGCTCGCCGATTGATGGTTCCAAAGTATTCCTGTCTCCTGAAATCTCGATGGACATTCAGCACACCCTGAACTCTGACATCGTGATGATTTTTGACGAATGTACGCCTTATCCGGCAACGCATGAAGAAGCACAGAAATCGCTACAACTGTCTTTACGTTGGGCCAAACGCTGTAAGACTCAACATCACGACGTACTGAAAAACCGCAATGCCCTGTTCGGGATTATTCAAGGCGGTATGTACGAAGATTTGCGTGATGAATCCTTAAAAGGCCTGCTTGAAATTGGCTTTGATGGTTATGCCATTGGTGGTCTGTCTGTTGGTGAACCGAAAGAAGAAATGATCAAGGTGCTGGATTATCTTCCAGAGAAAATGCCGGAAGACAAACCACGTTATCTGATGGGTGTCGGCAAACCGGAAGATATCGTGGAAGCAGTACGCCGTGGTGTCGACATGTTCGACTGCGTAATGCCAACCCGAAATGCACGTAACGGTCATTATTTTGTGACCGGCGGTTTAGTACGTATCCGTAACGCGAAATACCGTCATGACCAAAGTCCGCTTGATCCAGCCTGCGATTGCTACACTTGCCAAAACTTTAGCCGTGCCTACCTGTTTCACCTGGAGAAATGCGGTGAAATGCTAGGTTCTATGCTGGGTACGATTCATAACTTGCGCTATTACCTGCGCCTGACTGAAGCGATGCGCGAAGCACTGGATCAAGGCACATTCGAGCAATTTGTTGAGGAGTTTTATGCCCGCCGTGGCATGCAAGTGCCGCCTTGTCCTGAAGATTAATCTTTCAGTATTTGCGCTAAAGAAAAAGACAAGGTAAATTGCAGAACAAGTCAATTTATTATCATTCAGTTAATTAACCATTTTTAGTTTAGGAAAATGTAAATGAGCCTATTTATTTCGACTGCTCACGCTGCAGGTGAAGCTGCACAACAACCAAGCCTGATGGCGAACCTTTTGATGATTGCGGTATTCGTAGCAATCTTCTATTTCCTGATCTGGCGTCCTCAATCTAAACGTGCCAAAGAGCATCGTGCACTGATTGAAAGTCTGGGTGTTGGCAGCGAAGTGGTATTTGCAGGCGGCTTAATGGGCAGAATCACAAAAATTGAAGGTGACTTTGCTGTGGTTGAACTCAACCGTGGTGTGGAAGTAAAAGTTCAGCGTGCGAGCGTGGTCTCAGTACTTCCTGAAGGCACTTTAAATAACATTTAATCAAAAGAAGTCGTGCTCCCTGCACGACTTTTTAATTTTAAGAAGAAAACAAATGCGTTACCCAGCATGGAAATATGTACTGATCCTGGTTGTCCTGGCGATCAGTACATTATATGCCCTGCCTAGTTTGTATCCAGATGAACCTGCCGTACAGATTTCGGGTGCCAAAGCCGGCACTCAGATCGATGCGGGCATCGTACAAAGAGCAGAGCAATTATTAAAAACTGAAAATATTGCAACTCATGACAACAGCTTCAGCAACAATGCGGCCTTACTTCGTGTTGATTCTAGCGAAGCACAACTCAAAGCCAAGGAAGCACTGCGTCGCGGCCTGGGCGATGATTATGTTGTAGCATTGAACCTTGCACCAACAACACCAGAATGGCTGCAAAAAATTGGCGCCAAGCCAATGAAGCTGGGTCTGGATTTGCGTGGTGGTGTTCACTTCCTGCTAGAAGTGGATATGGACAAGGCGATTGCGCAGCGTATGGAAACATCGGCAACTGACCTGCGTCGTCAATTACGTGATAACAATCTGAAATTCAACAGCCTGACTCTCAGCAACAACACCATTACCATGCAGTTTGCCAATAATGATGATCGTTCTGCGGTAATGGACTTTCTGCGCCGTAATGACAATGAGTTCACCCAGCAGGCTGTAGCAACGGATACCGGATCTACCCTGCGCCTGAACTATACCGATGTGCGTAAGCAGGAAATCGAAAGCTATGCAGTCAACCAGAACTTAACCACACTGCGTAACCGTATTAACGAGCTAGGTGTGGCTGAAGCACTGGTACAAACTCAGGGCAGTAACCGTATTGTGGTTGAACTTCCTGGTGTCCAGGATACTGCTGAGGCAAAACGTGTCCTTGGCCGTACTGCAAACCTCGAGTTCCGTCTGGTCTCAGATCTGAACGATCAATATATCGATCCATATACGGGTCAGGTAACAGGTACATTACCCCCTGGTACTGAAGCATTTGCTTATGAATCTCTGGACAGCGGTCGTCAGTTATTGCTGAACCGTACCCGTATTCTGACGGGTGAACGTGTTCAAAATGCTTCAAGTGGCTTTAGCCAGGACACTGGTGGTGCTGAGGTGAACATTACCCTCGATGCTGCGGGCGGTAAGCTCATGTCGGATGCCACACGTAATGCCGTTGGCAAACGTATGGCAGTACTGTTCATCGAGAACAAGCAGAAGATCAGCTATGTTGAAGATCCTGCAACGGGTCAGCAAACTGAAGTTCGTACGCCATATACCGAATCTGTGGTAATTAACGCGGCAACCATTCAGGCGGTATTGGGCTCTCAGTTCCGTATTACCGGTCTGGATTCTCCACAGGAAGCATCTGAACTTGCCTTGATGTTACGTGCCGGTGCACTGGCCGCGCCAATGTACTTTGTTGAAGAACGTGTGATTGGTCCAAGTCTGGGTCAGGAAAACATTGATAAAGGTGTATTGTCTACCCAAATCGGCTTTATCTTGGTGGCGATCTGGATGGTCGTGTTCTTCCGTCTGTTTGGTGTGATTGCCAACTTTGCGCTGGTATTTAACCTGGCGATGATCCTGACAGTCATGTCATGGATTGGTGCATCCCTCACCTTGCCAGGTATTGCAGGTATCGTGATTACCATTGGTATGGCGGTCGATGCCAACGTCCTGATCTGTGAGCGGATACGGGAAGAAATGAAGTGGGGGGCCTCGCCGAAACAGGCGATTGTGGCCGGTTATGACCGAGCCTATAACACCATTTTCGACTCGAACTTAACTACCTTCCTGGTGGCGTTCATTCTGTTCGCGATTGGTACCGGCCCGATCAAAGGCTTTGCCGTGACCCTGATGATTGGTATTGTCTGCTCGATGTTTACAGCAATTACTGTAACCCGTGCGATTGTACAGATCATCTATGGCAAAAAACGTAACTTGAAAAAGTTGAGCATTTAAGGAGATCACTGATGACTGAGAATACTCAACCTAATTCAAAACAATACGGCCGCCCGGATCACGAACGTGTTATCCCGTTTATGAAAATTGCTTTGCCTGCGGCATTGTTTTCAATTTTATTAACGGTTGCCAGCATCTTCTTTATTGCCACTAAAGGCTTGAACCTGGGTCTGGACTTTACTGGTGGTGTGGCAGCAGAGCTGAACTATACTAATCCGGTTCAGCCAGAATCAGTTACTCAGGCATTGAGTGAAGCTGGTTTTAATGATGCTGTGGTACAAACCTTAGGGTCAGATCGTGACCTGATGGTGCGTATGCCTGTTCAGGAAGATGTTGAAGCAGAAGACTTGACCAAAGCCATTACCACAGCAGTTCAGCTGCCAGGTAATGCAGCTGAAGTACCAAAAGTTGATGTGGTTGGTGGTCAGGTCGGTAATGAGCTGTACGTGCGTTCTGCAGGTGCGGTTGCCCTTGCCCTGCTGCTGATGCTGGTTTATGTCACCATCCGCTTTGAATTCAAGCTGGCGATTGGTGCAGTACTGTCCTTGTTCCACGATATCGTGGTGACACTGGGTATCTTTGCCATGATGCAATGGCCATTCGACCTGACCGTATTGGCAGCGTTGTTGGCGATTATCGGCTTCTCACTCAACGATAACATCGTGGTCTCTGACCGTATTCGTGAAAACTTCCGTAAAATCCGTGGTGCTGAACCATTGGAAATCATCAATATTGCCTTGACTGAAACTTTACGTCGTACCATTCATACCTCTATGACGTTATTGCTGGTAGTCGTAGCCATGATGATCATGGGTGGTGATGGTTTGAAATGGTTCTCGATCGCAATGTTTGTTGGTGTTTTTGTAGGTACCTATTCATCCATCTATATTGGTACAGCCTTTGCTTTATGGCGTGGCCTGAACCGTCAGGATTTCATTGTGCAAGTGAAACCTGAGTTTGAGGAAGAAAACGAAATTCCATAATTTCAGCCTTCTTTTAAAATATGAAAAGCCCATCTACAGATGGGCTTTTTTATCGCCGTTGAATCTGTTCTGGATGCAGGATGGCGATCACTACATCAGCTTGCTGAACGTCCTGTTTTTGAAAACGAACCTGACGTTTGCCATCCAGACTTTGACATTGTAACTCCTGCTCAGTTTCTCGCTGTAATTCTAAAATTAAACAGAATTTATTGATGAACTGTATGCAAAGCAGATCAGCCGTTTGGGCGGGCCGCTGACGGTCACATAGCAGCCACCAGCCCGGTTTAAGTATAGGCTGATAGGCATCGCTGCTGATTTGCAGAGCATGGTGATTCGCCTGCAACTGAATCGTAGACTCTATTTCATAATGAACAGCATCCAGAGGCTTTAAGCAAAACAGTTCCTGCTCCACCACCTGCATACTATATAAATGAGGAACCAGAGTATTTTTTACTTGTTCTATCTGAAGCTCTTGCTGATCCAGACTCATGGATTCCAAGCCGAGCTGCTGTTCCAGTTCCCGAGCCGCCTTTTCTCCAATCTGGCGCTTGCTATTCAGTAACTGAGCGACATAAGTCGCAGACAGGCCATAATATTCACAGATCTCTTTGCCTGTTTTAAAGCGCTGATTGGCAATCCATTGATCAATGATCCTGCTCAGATTTTCCCGTCTACGTTCAAATAGTTCTGTCGTACTCATCGCAATTGGGTGACTTCATTTTTATTAAGTGCTACTGAGCACCTTACAATAAAAAAGCCCACCAATAAATGGCAGGCTTTTTCTAGACGAATTAATCAGTAGATTTAATTGCCTTGAACCAAACGACGGGCACTAATAATCCCGGGCTGCTGTTCTAATCGAGCCAGCAGTTTGGACAGCTGGGCTAAACCTTTGACTTCAATCAATAGCTTCATATTGGCAATACCATCAGCTTCTGAAATGGTATTTACCTGACGGATATTGATCTGATCAGAGAAGATCACTTGCGTCAGATCTTTGAGCAGGCCGCGGCGGTCATAAGCTTCTACTACAATCTGGACACTCTGACCACGGGTTGGCTGCATTTCCCAATCAGCTTCTACCGCACGTTCTGGTTCCTGCGAAATCATACGCACATAATCCGGACAAGCCACCTTATGGATGCTTACTCCACGATTGAGCGTGATATAGCCCCCAATCGACTCGCCATGTACAGGCTGACAGCATTGCGCCACATGTAGTTCAACATTGTCTAAGCCATCAATCAGAATACCATGAGCAGACAAAGTATGACTGGCACGTGGATTCAGCGCCGGCTTCAGTACCAGTTCAGGTTCATCCTGATCCAGGTGCATATGGCGATTCACCTGATTGATCAGCGCATGCAGGCTGATATCGCCATTTACGATACCAATCAGAATGTCTTCGCCACTCTTCACATTAAAGTGATTGCAATAGTCACCCAAATCGATCGATTTCGGGTGGATTGCCAGACGTGAAAGTTCTTTATTCAAAATCTCACGGCCAACTTCCAGATTCTTGCTGCGATCCTGCTGACGGAACCAGTGACGTAACTTGTCACGTGCACGTGCAGTCTTGATATAACCAAGCGAGTTCACCAGCCAGTCACGGTTTGGCTCACGGTCTTTTTTGGTCAGAATCTCGACCTGTTCCCCGGTTTTCAGAGTATAAGTCAGCGGCACATAGCGCTGGTTCACTCGTGCGGCATAGCACTTGTTACCCACTTCGGTATGGACATGATAGGCAAAATCCAAGACTGTTGAGCCACGCGGCAATTCTTTAATATCTCCATCGCGGCTAAACACATAGATTTTCTCAAAGCCTTCAAAGTCTTGAATCTGTTCAAAATTCTCAACTTCTGCCTCAGAATCTTTATGTGCACTGGCATCATTACGTTCCTGGTAATGCTCCAATACGGCACGTAAAGAATGCAGGCGATGGTTAAAGGAATGGTCTGTGGTTTTTGCCCCTTCCTTATAGTTAAAGTGTGAACATACTCCTAACTCTGCCTCTTCGTGCATGTGATAGGTACGAATCTGCACTTCAAGCGATTTGTTTTCTGCAATTACGGCAGTATGCAGTGAGCGATAACCATTGGCTTTCGGATTGGTAATATAGTCGTCAAACTGGTGCGGAATATGACGCCAGATCTGATGTACGATACCTAAAGTGTGATAACACTCAGGTACTGAATTTACCAGGACACGTACAGCACGGATATCATAGAGCTGATCGAAGCTCAGATCCTTGCTCTTCATTTTTCGATAAATCGAATAAATGTGTTTGACCCGACCGGTAATTTCGGCCTCAATGCCATGCTCAGCCAGTTCACCACGCAACTTGTCGATTACAAACTGAATATAATGTTCACGCTCCAAGCGCTTTTCATTCAGTAAAGAAGCAATTTCTTTATAACGTTCTGGCGCCAGATAACGGAAAGCCAGATCTTCCAGCTCCCATTTCAACTGGGCAATACCAAGACGATGGGCAAGTGGCGAATAGATGGTCAGAATTTCGCGTGCAACACGTTCCTGACGGTCTCGAGGTGATTTCGCCAGTTCACGCAATGCATAGGTACGCTCGGCCAACTTGATCAGTACCACACGGACATCTTCAGTGACTGAGATCAGCATCTTGTAAATGCCGGTCAAATGCTCGCGCTGGTTATTATTGAAATGGTCTTCCAGACGTTTGTTATTTTCAATCAGCTCGGACAGCTTACCCATCGACAGGGTGCCTTTCACCAGGCCATGTACACTCTCACCGAATTTCTCCAGTACGTCTGCAAGCGGTGTGACACCTTCACGTACCGAACGATACAGCATGGCTGCAGACAAAGTGTCTTCATCGACATGCAAATGGGCAAGGATATCCGCCATCTCAATACCGGTATAGAAAGTATTGGAGCGATGCTGAACCGTGGTTTCTAACTCATTTTCTAAAGTAAGATGGGCGACTTCTTCGAGCTGTTTTAATGGGGTCCCATCTAATATGCCGCGTACACGATCTAACCATTCGGTCATATCCTGCAGGGCTTGATCGGCATGTTCTACAGTCGCCTCCTGTGACAACTCATTCAGTCGCCCAGGCAGCTGTTCACGTACTGTGACCATACCATTCTCCTACTTTTATATACATCATCTCTTTAATCGTTTATTTAATTTTCTTTTTCGAACAGGGCAATCGACTCAACATGGCCCGTATGTGTGAACATATCCATCACACCTGCCCTGCTCAGACGATACCCCTGTTGTACCAGCAATCCGGCATCTCTGGCTAGAGTTGCCGGGTTACATGATACATAAACGATTCTTTTTGCACCAAACTTAGGAATATATTGCATCACTTCTTCTGCGCCGGAACGAGGCGGATCAATTAGTAATGCATCAAAACCCTGATTTGCCCAAGAATGATGCGAAAAATCCTGGGTTAAATCCTGCGAATGGAATGAAAGTTGTGCAATACCATTTATTTTGGCATTTTCCGCACCACGTTGCACCATTTCTTCACTACCCTCAACCCCTACGACGCTTCCACTCGCACCAACACAGCGCGCCAATGGCAAGGAAAAGTTTCCTAATCCGCAAAACAGATCCAGAACACGCTCTCCTGGTTGTAGTCGTAGCAAATCACATGCCAGACGTATCATCTGCGGGTTTACTGTGGAATTGACCTGGGTAAAATCTAGCGGATCAAAGCCAAACTCAACATCAAAATCATCCAGACGGTAATGCAGCCGCGCAGGCAATTGCGGTTGATCAATACGCGTCAATTGGTTTTGAGCTGCTGGCTGAATATAAAGCTGCCACCCCTTCTGTAACGCAAATTCGCGTAATTGGTTGACATCCTGTTCAGGTAATTGTGCAGTTTCACGAACTACTAATGCGATTTCCTGATCACCCATGGCCAATTCTATATGACCAACGTCAGCCTTACCATTTAGACTTTGGAGCAATTGTTTAAGACGTGTAACCGAGCCAAACTCCCGATCCAGAATCATGCAGCGATCAATCGAAGTTAGCTTGTTACTTTGGCTTTCACGGAATCCCACCACCAGCTTGTCTTTACCAGGTAAATAGCGTACGCCAATACGGGCTTTACGACGGTAATCTTCACGCTGTGAACGCAATGGCGCCAGCCATTCATTTGGCTGAATTCCAGCAAAATGTTGCAGATGCGATTTCAGCACATTCTGTTTGAGCTCAATCTGTGCATCCGGAGTGATATGCTGCATATTGCAGCCACCACAACTTCCAAAATGTGGACAAGGGGGCTGTATGCGAATTTCTGAGGCTTCACTCAACAATTCAAGCGAGTCGGCTTCTTCCAGCTTTGTCACTTCACGGGTGATTCGGGCACGCACTGTTTCACCGGGCAGTGCATAACGAATAAAAACTTTTTTACCGTGCTTGTCCGCTGGATGGTCCGGATGTGAACCATAGTGAGCAATGCCACGCCCCTCGTGCGATAGTGACTCAACCTGGAAGATGTATTCGGGTTGCTGCTTGGGCCGTGGTTGAGCTCGATGTTTCATGAAAACCTAATGTGTGGAGATGGGAAAATCAAATTGAGTAAATTCAGTCCGTCGCGACGTTTCACGCCAGACCGATAAAAAGTCCGCATGCTGCGGTTGCGTTTGCAAATACTGGATCGTACTTTGTACCAGATGTTGATAATCAGGCAGCAATAACTGTCCCTTTAGCAACTGCCAGCGAATATAGACCAGCCAGGTATTCAGGACATCACCTTCACAATAGCTGGTGAGCTTGTCCCATTCCTGATTGCGCACATATTCAGGCACATGGTAGCCACCATCGCCACGCTTGCCTGGATAACCGAGCAAGTGCGCAACATCATCCAGTTTCTGGAAATGACGGGCATGAAACATGGCCATCACATCCATCAAATCGACATGACGCTGATGGTAGCGGTTCTGATAGTTATTATAGCGCTTTTGCGTATCAATTTCGCCCTGATCAAACAGACTTGGCGCAGACAAGCCATGGTACATGGCCCGGTAAAGAATCACGGGCAGATCAAATTGTGAACCATTCCAACTCACTAGGGTTGGATGACGCTTATCGAAAATCGATAAAAATTTTCGTAAAATTTCAGCTTCTGAATTCTGTTCCCGGCTAAAGGAAAACAGTTTCATGCCCTGCTCATCAATCCACAGTCCGGAGATACAGACAATTTCATGTAGTGGCAGACGCTGAAAATCAGAACCCGATTCCTGACGACGCAGTTTGATCAGTGCTTGATCCAGGCTTTGTTCCGGCAGGTCCAGGCCAAACAGATGTGCGCCTGACTTAAGATCGGTCTGGGTTTCAATATCAAACGTTAAAACAGGCAAGCGCATAAATTGATTACTCAGGAATTATTCAGGATCTTGTACAGAGAATAAACCTGTAGACAGATAACGGTCACCACGGTCACAAATAATGCACACGATTACGGCACCTGGATTTTCTTCTGCCAGCTTGATCGATGCCCAGACTGCACCTCCGGAAGAAGTTCCAGCACTGATCCCTTCTTTTTGTGCCAGCTTGCGCATGGTTTTTTCAGCTTCAATTTGTGGAATATCGATAATACGATCCACACGGCTACGGTCGAAAATGGTTGGCAGATACTCTTCTGGCCAGCGGCGGATCCCCGCAATACTTGAACCGTCAGAAGGTTGTAAACCCACAATCTGAATATCCGGATTCATCTCTTTCAGGTATTTAGATACACCCATAATAGTACCGGTCGTACCCATCGAGCTGACAAAGTGAGTGATCTTGCCACCCGTTTGCTGCCAAATTTCCGGACCAGTGGTCAGATAATGCGCTTCAACATTGTCCGGATTACCAAACTGGTTTAGGACCAGGCCTTTGCCTTCGTTTTGCATTTGCAGTGCCAGATCACGTGCACCCTCCATGCCTTGCTCTTTGGTCACTTCAATCAGTTCGGCACCGTAAGCACGCATGGCATCCTTACGTTCCTGACTCATGTTATTCGGCATGATCAGCTTCATTTTGTAGCCGCGCATTGCCGCAACCATCGCCAATGCAATCCCTGTATTTCCACTCGTCGCCTCAATCAGGGTGTCACCTGGCTTGATCTGACCACGCTTTTCCGCCTGCATGATCATGTTATAGGCCGGACGATCTTTCACCGAACCTGCAGGATTATTGCCTTCGAGCTTTGCTAACACTGTCGCTTGAGTGTGATTTGCCAGACGCTGTAGACGTACCAGTGGCGTTTTGCCTACGTAGTAGTCCAGTAAAAATTCGTCTGCTTGAAAATCAGGGGTTGTATTACTCATTATTTGCACCTATGTCGAGGTGCGGCTATTGTATGAAAATTTGCATTTCCCTGCACCCATTTAGCCAGTCTTTTTCAGAAAACCGATCAAAACTCGTGCAGCATGGTCTAAAAATTAAAAAACATTATTTCTGTCAGTAGTTTATTTGTAAATTAAACGCCGTTATTTCAATATTCCTCAGGTCAATTTCAGATTTAAAGGTTTTCATTTCTTAGCATTTTATACACTATCTATTTGAATATTTTTCATATCCAGATTTATTCTTAAAAAGTCTGTTTAATTTGATATTGCGAAAAACCTTGATGAAATTTTAACTGAAGATTTAAAGCGTGCTAATATGCGGAGCATAAGGAAAACACTGCTTGAATCATGTCAAATATCAATAAAAAGCTGTTTAAACGCCTACACTTAAATCATGCCTATGGCCAGTTGATTGCCCTGATCTTTGTGCCAATTACAATTTTGGCTTGTGTAGGTGCAGCCCTGGTTTTGACAGAAACCTCCAATGCAGCCCGTGCCCAGCAAAAACAGATGGCGATTGCCATTCTGACCCGTTTTCAGGCCACTTCTGAATCTGCGCTGGATATTGTCAATTACTCCCCCTGGCAGTATGAACAGGCACGCAATGCCATGCAAAACATGCTCAATGAAAAGCATCTGATTCGTGCTGCAATTCTGGATCCTCAAGGCAAAAACCGCCTCGGTATTGGTTTTCAGGATCAGGCACCTTGGCCAAAGTTCAAGCAGGAAGCTAGTTTTGTTGGCCCGATTGTCAATCAGAATAATCACATTTTTGCGGTTCGCATTAATGACAATACGGGCAGTCCGGGCTGGCTTGCGATTGAGCTGGACAATCAGCCCCTCGAAATTGCCCGCTACCGCGTGATGATCGTATTGATTGCCACCGGCCTGTTGACCTTGTTGCTACTTTTATTGTGTCTAAATTTTTACTCGCGCCGCTGGATTGCACCAATGTATGAAATCCGCATGCAGTTACAACGCCTGAATGCGGATACTTTGGATCAGCATATTGTCATCAACAGTACTGGTGAACTGCGCCTGTTACAGCGCGATATTGCCAATGTGGTAAAACGGCTGCATTTCAGTTTTCTGGAACTGCGCGAACATACTGAACAGACCGAAGATGACTTGCGCCGCACCCTCGACACTCTCGAAGTGCAGAACATCACCTACCGTCAGGCCCGTGACCAGGCGATTTCTGCCAATCAGGCCAAGTCAGTATTTTTAGCCAATATTTCACATGAATTACGCACCCCATTAAACAGTATTGATGGCTTTATTCATTTGCTACTGCGTCAGGGTAATTTAAGTAATGAGCAGAGTCTGTATTTACAAACCATCCGCAAATCATCGGCGCATCTGCTGGCCCTGATCAATGACGTACTAGATTTTTCCAAGATTGATGCCGGTAAACTAGAACTTGAAACGGCGCTGTTTGATCTGGAAGAAGCGATTTTTGATGTAATGGACATGCTCTCGCCACTGGCAGCGCAGAAGCATATTGATATGGCCTTCTACTATGCCGACAATGTACCAAAATGCGTCAATGGTGATGCACTGCGCTTTAAGCAGATTTTGACTAATCTGATTTCCAATGCAATCAAGTTTACGCCGGATGGTGAAATCATCGTGCGGGTACGAATGGAACACGATGATATCGGGCAATGTCTGCTGCATTTTAGCGTACAGGATAGTGGTATCGGCCTCAGCGGCACTGACCGCAAGAAGCTGTTTGAATCCTTCTCACAAGGCGATACCTCAGTTACACGTCAGTTTGGTGGCACTGGATTAGGTCTGGCGATTTCCAAACAGCTGGTCAGTCTGATGCATGGCCAGATCGGCTTTGAAGACAACCAGGAACGCGCCCCAACCGAGAAAGGGTCAACCTTCTGGTTTACCGCCCAGTTCCTGGTCGATGAAGATGATGTGATCGAACACCCAGACTTTAGCAATCTGACTGTGGTCTCTTATCTGGCACATCCAGCGACAGCGAATGTACTGCGTCATTATCTGGAAAACTATAACGTGAAGCATACCGAGTGTGCTTCGATTCTGGATCTGTTTAGCCGTCTGAATCATCTAAAAACCACGACTGAAAATACCTGGCTAATCGTTGATCATAGCGGTGACAGTCAGGCCCTGCTACAAGAAATTCGTGCGCGTTATCATGGCAATCTGGCAGTCTATGGCTATCAGATGCAGCTTGATCCAAATATGCTGAATGAATACCGTGCCCGTGCGCTCTACCAGCCACTTAGCCGTAGTGCACTGATTCAACTCCTGAATAACCAGCCCGTATTCGATCAAGAGGTTCATGAAGACTTTAATGGTCAAGGGCTGCATATATTGGCAGTCGATGACCATTTACCCAACCTGATCGTCCTTGAAGCACTATTGGGTGAACTGAATGTCACCACGACCAAGGCCACTAGCGGTCAGGAAGCGATTGATATTATCCAGCAACGTCATGAAAAAGGTTTAAGTGCATTTGATCTGGTATTTATGGATATTCAGATGCCAGTGATGTCCGGCATGGATACAACCCGTGCCATCCGCTCGCTGGAATCCACCTTTGAAAACCATCGACGTTTGCCGATTATTGCCCTGACTGCACATGCCCTGTCTGATGAAAAGCATAAATTGCTACAGGGTGGCATGGATGATTATGTCACCAAGCCCATTCAGATTGAACAGATCATCCAGATTCTGACTCAATGGACCAGGGAAAATTTCCGCAAGGCACCCATGCTAGAACGTGCGAATGTCATTGATGCTCTGGATAGCAATATTCTGGACTGGCAGCAAAGTCTGCAACTGGCTGCCAATAAGGAAGATCTGGCCGTAGATCTGTTGAGAATGCTGGTCGACAGTTTTGAAACTGAACTCAGTGAAATAGAACAGCTGATTGAACTGGAAGATTTTCCACAACTGGAACATGTACTGCATCGGCTCTACGGCGCGACACGTTATGTGGGTACGCCGAACCTGCAACAGCTGACAGGCAGTTTTGAACAGTTTGTTTCTACCCTACGTAAAGAACGCCGCAAAGCTGATGAAGCCTTTGTTCAGGAGGTGATGAAACGCCTCGATGAGCTTAAAGCAGGCATTGGCCAGGTGGAACAGGCTGCACAACAGGTGCTAAATAAGCATATGATCTAATGCGCAAGTTAAGGACAATCACAAAGCGTGACTTAAGTGTCATGCACGTGATCTAACGCACATGCTATGCTCAGGGCAATAAAAATGAAGGGTTTAGCCATGTCACTGGTTCGTTTAGAAAAAAATAATGGAATTGCTACGGTGAGTTTAAACCGTCCGGACAAACGTAATGCCATGAGTTTTGCGCTATTGCGTGAACTTGTTGCAACCGCCAACACGATCAAAAAGGATAAAAGTATCCGCTGTGTCATTCTGACAGGTGAAGCACAGGTCTTTAGTGCCGGGATTGATCTCGCTGATTTAAATAATCCAAAAAATCGTGCCTATGCAGCCTGGGAACTGCTGCGTCCGGGTCAGAGTCTATTTCAGAAAGCATTTTTGATCTGGCAAGAATTACCGGTTCCCGTGATTGCAGCTTTGGAAGGCTATTGTTTTGGTGCAGGCATGCAGCTGGCACTGGCAGCAGATATTCGGATTGCTCATCCACAGACTCAAATGTCAATTATGGAAAGCCGTTGGGGCTTAGTACCAGATATGGGTCTGAGCCGTTCGTTAAAAGGCTTAATCAGTCTGGATCTAGCCAAAGAACTGACACTGACCGCGCGTATTTTTGACGGTAACTATGCCAAGCAGATCGGCCTGATCACTCATGTAGATGAGCAACCTCTAGCAAAAGCACAAGCCTTGGCTGAAGAAATGTTGCAGCGTTCTCCAGATGCTTTAATGGCGTCTAAATATGTGCTGGATGCCATGGAACATCAACCAAACAAATCCTTACGTATGGAAAAAATCTGGCAGTTAAAATTACTCCTCGGCAAAAACAGCCAGTTGGCACGCAAGAAAGACAAGAATCCAGAAGTCCAGTTCCAGCCTCGCCAGTATTCATAAGATCATCATCTCAGTAGATATCGGATAGCATCATGCAGTTTGATCAAACCACTAAAATCGCATTTCTTGGTATGGGCCTGATGGGTAGCCGTATGGCCAGCCGGCTGATTCAGGCAGGCTTTGAAGTTGCTGTCTGGAACCGTACTGCTTCTGCTTGTGATGCATTAATTGCTCAAGGTGCACAGTTATTGCAGCTTGATCAGATTGCAAATTATCCGGTAGTTCTCATCTGTCTAGCGGACGATTTAGCCGTCAAAGCAGTGTATGAACAGATTGAGCCTTATCTGGTTGCACAACAGGTGATTGTAGATTTCTCCAGTTTATCTGTGCAGCAGACGTTGGAACTGGCACAACGTGCGCAGGCCCAACAGATGATCTGGATTGATTCCCCAGTTTCTGGCGGTACTGCCGGTGCTGAACAAGGCAGTCTTGTGGTCTTTGCCGGCGGTGATGAACAGACTATTTCTTCTTTAGCTGCAATTTACCAAGTCCTCTCCCAACGCGTGACTCGCATGGGTGACTCAGGTACAGGACAAGCGACGAAAATCTGTAACCAGCTGATTGTCGCGGCAAACAGTACGCTGATTGCCGAAGCTGTGGCACTGGCTGGACGTGCTGGAGTAGATACCACCCTGCTCGCCCCAGCGCTGGCCGGTGGTTTTGCCGATTCAAAACCGTTTCAGATTCTGGCACCGCGTATGGCCACCCAGACCTTTGAACCGGTGCAATGGAAAGTTCAGACCTTGTCCAAAGACCTTAATAATGCAGTACAGCTTGCAGCAGCATATGCGCTGAATATTCCGGTTGCTTCTCAAGCTTTATCTCAGCTCAAGGCTCATCAAGAGGCTGGCTATAGCGAAACGGATCTGGCGACTGTCATTCAACACGTTCAATAACTTCATTTTCACGATTATTTTTATATTTAGTGCAAGGAGCTTCAGATGTTAAAATTCGCAGTCAACCTTTCCATGATTTTTACGGAAGTTCCTCTGCTGGAGCGTTTTGCCCTTGCCCGTGAGCATGGTTTTGACCATGTAGAAATCCAGTTTCCTTATGAACTGACTATCGAGCAGATTCAGGCACAGTTGACAGCGCATCAGCTGAGTTTATGCCTGATCAATGTCCCAGCAGGTGACCTGATGCAAGGCGGTCATGGACTGGCTGGCATACCCGGCAAGGAGATTGAATTTCATCAAGCGATGCAACAAGCGATTACATATGCAACCGCACTGAAAGTACCGAGCGTCAATATTCTGGCAGGTAAACAGCCGCTGGATAGTGACCTGTTACCTTGCCTGAATACATTGGCAGATAATCTGAAAATGGCCTGTTCGATGTTGGCAGATCATGGTATTCAGCCAGTCTTTGAGATGATCAATGGGACCGACATGCCACGCTTCCTGGTGCAAAATGTAGCTCAAGCACAGGAAATGCTCGAAGCAGTCCAACATCCAGCCTTAAAGATGCAATATGACTGTTACCATATGGCGATGATGGGTGAAGATGTATTTGAAGCTTTAAAAGAGAATATTGACACAATTGGACACATTCAATTTGCAGACTGTCCAGGACGACATGAACCTGGTACAGCTATTGTTAATTATGTCGAGATTTTTCAATGGTTAGAGAATAGCCAATATCAAGGCTATGTGGCAGCAGAATATCGCCCGCTGAAGCATTCAGCAGCGTCTTTTGGCTGGAAGACCCGATATTTTGCAGATTGATTACAAACCGAACAATGTGCTGATTTGAAATTTCGGGGCAAAACCGCTATATTAGATCATGCATAATTGTTAGGAAATTATATCCCCCATGAATTTAGAACCATCGCCCAGCGCTTCTAATTCTCACGATCTTACTATGAATTCACACTTACAGACTGTACAAGACTGCTTGAAAGTTGTGCATGCTGCACTTGAAGATGTAAAGGCCAAAGAAGTTGTTGTGCTTGATGTCAGCGGTATGAGCAATGTTGCTGATGCCATGGTCATTGCCAGCGGTACCTCTACCCGTCACATCAAATCTCTTGCCAACAATGTTGCTGAAGAAGCACGTAAAGCTGGCTTCCGTCCACTTGGCATCGAAGGCGAACGTGATGCTGAATGGATTCTCCTAGACCTCGGATATGTAGTGGTTCACTGCATGCTTCCTACAGCGCGTAAATTCTATGACCTAGAAAGCCTGTGGAGCAATGCTCCTGCAGATTCAGTGGCATAAAACAGATTCTTAAAAAAAGCGGCCCATGGAGGCCGCTTTTTTTATTGGCTCAAAATAAACTTTAACCAAAAAGATTCAAAGCAGTTGCTGTAAATTAGCTTCTGGATATTTTTGTTTGATCAAATTCTTGGCCTGAGCATAGACCTGATCACTACGTTGTGGGCCATAGAAGTCACAGAATACCTGATATAGACTGGTAATGGCTTGTGCATAAAGTTTTGAAGATACATAGCTCAGCAAATCCGCACTTTTCTGCAATTTCTGAATAGTTTCCTGGAACAAAATCCGGTCTTGTACCAGTTGTTGTGCCAGCTCCCTATAAAAGTCTTGCTGATCTTCTAGCTTGACCTGATCAAGAACTGATTCTCCAAACTCAATATAAGCCTGGTACTGTGCCTTCTGATTAAGAGATACTGCCTCTGTATCTTCAGACTCGATCCATTCACTTTTTTCCAGAATGGTCAGTTCATGCAGTACCTGTTTAAGCATATCTTTCCGGTTCTGCTTAAGCTCTTCTGTAGTACAAATCTCGCTAAGAAAGCGATTCAGTACAAAAGCAGGCTGCCCGCTATATTCCTGTTCCCAATATCCTACGATCTGTTCCAGGTGAGGTCCTTGAAAATAATGCTGTAGCCCACGCTGAATAGCCTGGCGGCGCTGTTCTAGATTGAGCACTTCTGCATTCATGTTATACCCTCCTATCCATTAATGTCGTTTGGTAATGTGATCCGTATCGAAAGTTACATCTCGCTGGAATTCTGGATAAGACAGTTCAGCATGCTCGGTATAGTCCAGACCACGCTGCTCGTGCTGTGCACTCACACGTAAACCACCTAAAATAATATGCAGCACTTTAAATACAATAAATGCCACCCCGAAGCCCCAGGCAAATCCGGCACCAACGCCTAGTGCCTGAACAGCAATAATGCTGCTATCAAACATTTTACTTTCATAAAAGATACCCGCAGCTAGCGTCCCCCAAGCACCACAAAAGCCATGTACAGTGACAGCATCCACCACATCATCAATACGCATTTTCTCGAGTAGTGCTGGCAATACACTAACCAGCAACCCTGCTACCAGTCCGGTTATAACAGCAAACATAGGACTCATTGTGGCGCAACCCGCTGTAATCCCCACTAGCCCACCTAAGGAAGCATTAATCGTAGTCCTTATTAAAATTGCTTTACGTCGTACCAGGGCAAATAGCATATAAGCCACTGCCGCCGCACACGCTGCGAGATGGGTATTTAAAGCAATCCGCCCGATGCTGACATCCGCATTAACTGTGGAAGCGGCATTGAAGCCAAACCAGGCTAACCACAAAATAAAACCACCCAAGGCAATTAAAGGCAGATTATGGCCGGGTAAATAGTGCACTTGACCATTACGGCCAAAACGCCCTATACGTGGACCCAATACAATAATGCCCGCCAAAGCAACCCAGCCACCAATCGAATGCACTACAGTTGAACCAGCAAAATCAATAAAGCCCATGGCTTTGAGCCAGCCTTCACCCTCAAATAGACTCCCCCACGCCCAACTGCCAAAAACTGGATAAATTAAGCCACTCACAAAAGCGGCACTCACCACATAGGCGACAAAATGAATACGCTCTGCCATGGCACCACTGGCAATGGTGGTTGCTGTTGCGGCAAACATCATTTGGAAGAAGAGTAAATTCCAGCTCCAGCTATCTAAATTATCCGGTGCAAAATGTGAGCTACCAAACCACCCGGTATGATTAATCCCGAACATAAGCCCAAAACCTATCAGCCAGAAAACCAGCCCTCCAAGACAGGCATCCATATAATTTTTCATTAAAACATTCACGCTATTTTTACTTCTGACTGAGCCGCTCTCAATCAGTGCAAAACCCGCCTGCATGAAGAACACCAGAATACCGCCCATCACCACCCAGACACTGTCCAGCGATATCCGGATTTCCTGGATATTTTTTACCATTTCTGCTGGTTCAGCTGCATAGATAGGCAAACTCAACAACCCCAGTAAAACCCCTAAATATTTTATTTTTGTCATGTAATCCCCCTAGCTCTTAATGAGGGAATAGCAAGAACAATGCCATACAATTTATGAATTTTAAAATTATTTGAAGAAGTAGTTTAATGGTGAACCCATCAAATTTTCATAGATAAATAATTCCTAATTCACAAGATAAATATCCACCTGAGATAAAATATCAATCAATTGTGGTGCATAAGAAATAAGAGCAAAAATAAAAAAACCACCCGAAGATGGTTTTTTTCTAAATCTTTTAATTCATCTCGACCTTTCTTTTACAAAAGAGGATCTGGAAGAAGATTTTAGGAATTAGTGACCCGTACCATTAATGGCTTTGGTCATATCTTCCACAACTTTCTTGGCATCACCAAAGATCATCATGGTCTTATCGTTATAGAACAGGTCATTGTCCAAACCAGCATACCCTGTTGCCATAGAACGCTTGATCACCAGGATCGTACGTGCTTTATGCGCTTCCAGAATTGGCATACCGTAAATTGGTGAGCTTGGATCATCTTTCGCCGCCGGGTTAACCACGTCATTCGCACCGATTACCAGCACTACATCTGTTGCCGGGAAGTCAGAGTTGATCTCATCCATTTCCAGAATGTCTTCATATGGCACGTCAGCTTCAGCCAGCAATACGTTCATATGACCAGGCATACGACCTGCAACCGGGTGTATCGCGAAACGTACAGTCACACCCTGCTCTTTTAACAGGTTCGCCAACTCTTTCACCGCATTTTGTGCACGACCTTGCGCCATACCATAACCAGGCACAATGACTACACTGTCTGCATTCGACATCAAGAAACCGGCATCATCTGCAGAACCTGAGCGATGATTACGTTGTACCTGCTCGCCTGCACCCGCTGTTGCTGTTGCGGTTCCGCCCATTGCACCACCGAACAGAACGTTGATGATCGAACGGTTCATCGCTTTACACATGATATAAGACAGAATTGCACCTGAAGAACCCACCAGCGAACCAGCAACGATCAGCATGTTGTTTTCTAGAGTAAAACCGATACCTGCAGCTGCCCAACCAGAGAAAGAGTTCAGAAGCGATACCACAACTGGCATATCACCGCCACCGACTGGTGCAATCCATACCCAACCGAATACCAGTGCAAGACCGGTCATTGCCCAGAAGGATGTCATGTTACCAGTCAGGAAGAAGTGAATCCCTGCTGCCAGCATTGCGATAAAGATCAATGCCTGAACTGGTTTTACCCAAGCACCTGAAATGGTTTTTGCCCATTTCTTCGCAGCCAGTTTACCGTAAGCAAATAC
Organism: Acinetobacter sp. ACNIH3; assembly: GCF_002918965.1. Taxonomy (NCBI): domain Bacteria; kingdom Pseudomonadati; phylum Pseudomonadota; class Gammaproteobacteria; order Moraxellales; family Moraxellaceae; genus Acinetobacter; species Acinetobacter sp. ACNIH3. Next base: position 34,353 of record NZ_PQLP01000019.1, read on the forward strand.
AGAGGCAGTAAAAGTAATCGCACCGACGAAACAACCCACGAAGAGTTCGAACAAATGCACTTTGCTCATTTCATGGAAAGTTACCCCATTTGCAGCTAAAAGGTCTGGACCCAATTCGATTAACTTGTTGTTATGGATAATCGCAGCAATAGCAATCAAAACCGCGGACAAACCTACCAGAGAGTGCATCAGCGCGACAGTTTCAGGCATTTGAGTCATAGGTACAGTTTTCGCACGGGCAATACCGACGATCGCACCAAGCACCATTGCGCCAAGAATCATCCAGATCACCGGATTTTCTGCGACAAAGAAAGTCGTCAATACCGCAATCGCCATGGCAAGCATACCGTAGCGGTTACCTGCAATTGCTGTTTTAGGACCTGACAAACCACGTAGCGTCAAGATAAAGAGAATGGCACCAATCAAATAGAACCAATTTGCATATTCACGAATGAATTCCATCAATTAGCCCTCTTTTTTCTTTTGTTTTGGTTTGAACATTTCCAGCATACGTGCAGTCACGGCAAAGCCACCGAAAATGTTAATGCTCGCCAGGAATACTGCAATTGCGCCAAGTACACTCACCACGTTAATGGTCTGGAAGTCTACGCTGCCTTCAACACCGACCATGGGTAAACCAACAGTCTGAATCATCGCACCCACGATAATGATTGAAGAAAGTGCATTGGTTACCGCCATCAACGGCGTATGTAAAGCTGGAGTCACGCCCCATACCACGTAGTAACCTACAAAGATGGCAAGGACAAAAATCGTAATAGTTTCAACCATGAGTACTCTCCTTAACCACGCTTTAACAGCACTTGGCCGCCGTGAGTGACGAGTAGGGCTTTCTGAATTTCTTCTTCTGGATTGATGGCAAAATTCTTTTCGCTATCAAATAAAGTTTCAACGAAGTTCAAAACGTTACGTGCATACAGTGCAGATGCTTCAGTCGACAAGGTTGAAGGAATATTCGGAATACCCAGAATCTTCACGCCATTTTCAGTCACAACCGTTTCACCGCATTGAGAGCCTTCTACATTACCGCCAGTTTCAACCGCCATATCTAAAATGACTGAACCTGGTTTCATTTTGGCAACGGTCTCGGCACGGATTAAGCGTGGCGCATCACGACCTGGCAATAGTGCAGTCGTGATCACAATATCCGCATTGGAAACTGCTTTATCAACGATGATCGCCTGATCCTTGATATACTGTTCACCTGGCATCCAGCCATAACCATTTTTAGCCGCATCAGCTGCTTTTTGCTGTTCTTCTTCAGACATTGGTACGTCTAACCACTTACCACCCAAAGATTCAACCTGGTCTTTAGCTGTAGGACGCAAGTCGGTTGCTTCTACAACAGCACCGAGACGTTTTGCAGTTGCAATCGCTTGCAGACCTGCAACCCCTACTCCCATGATCACGACACGAGCCGGTTTAACCGTCCCTGCCGCAGTCATCAGCATCGGGAACATGCGCTGGTATTCTGCTGCAGCAAGAAGCACTGCTTTATAACCCGACAGGTTCGCCTGAGAAGACAGGACATCCATGTTTTGCGCACGAGACAAGGTGCGTGGCAAAAGTTCCAATGCAAATGCAGACACATTCTGTGCCGCGAAATGGTCAAGCTCGGTATTGCGGTATGGGTCAAACATCGCCACAACTGTAGCATTCGCAGGTAATTTTTGAATTTCTTCACCCTTCGGTGCACGAACTTTCAAAATCATCTGGCTACCGGTATAGGCATCATCCGTAATTTTTGCACCAACCTGTTCATAAGCGCTATCGATATAGGCAGCTTTTACCCCTGCACCACGTTCGATAATCACGCTATGACCAGCGCTGATCAATTTCTTTACTGTCTCAGGTGTCGCAGCGACACGATGTTCACCGACGACAGTTTCGGCTGGAATTCCGATTTGCATGAGCGTCCCTCAAGCTAATTTTTTCTTAAGTAAACATCGCAAAAACGATGTTTCCCCTCAGAATGTGTTTTTGTTGAATTTTTGGATTCTAATCAAACCATTCCAAAATACTACCCAATATTTATTTAATAAATACCTATATTTTGAACTGATGATTCATAAAAATGATGTTGTCATATATCATTTATAAGTTAGGCCCTGATTTTTTGATCTGCTGAATTTATAAACGATATTCATTCTCTTAAAGGATATTTCCTTTTTTGTTCATTTTTTCTTAGCTTAATTTTTGTTGTACTTTGTTACATTGATCATTCTGACAGTCGTTCCATTTTTTTTGCTGTACTCCTTCCCTTTTCCGCCATGCCAAAATGCCCTAATTTAGGCACTTTTATTGGGCACTTTTTGATTCCTTGACTTCTTTGACAAATTTAACTGAATTATACTGATTCATTTGGAACTCCTGAAAACCATGTTTTCCTATAACTTTTTCCTTTTTTAATCATAAAATTTTTAAATCAGTTGAGTTTAATGTTTCATTTAATTGGCTCTTTTGACTTATTCTACTCAAGTCTAAAACTACGCTAATAATCGTTAAAAAATAATTTTTGAGTCATTTATTATATTAATACCTTAAACTGGCTCAGCATCATAAATTGTCAAATTTGCACTATATTTGTGCAATAGAATACAGTTTTATCTCTGACTCAATTGCAATGTTTTTCTTCAGTGCCGTTTCGACAACTTAAGATACTTTGTAAGAAAAAAAAGATTAAATACGCATCAGTTATGGTTTTGAAGATATTCAGAGATGGTAATAACCAAATCTGTCTTCAATTTCTGTTGTATTTTTCTACTTTTATCATGTGCTATTTTGACCTATAGTGCCTGCAATCTTTGCATCTTTTTGATGCCATTATCAAAAATAGTCTTCTGCTTCTTATATAAGGTAGCTGTCATGAATCCTGCACTGGATATCAGTCAAAATAAGCCTTTGCTCTGGCTGATGGCAATTGCATGTGGTCTATGTGCTGGGGCGAATTATTACTGTCAGCCTCTGATTTCATCAATTCAGCAATATTATCAGGTACCTGAATCGCAAGTCGCCCTGACCGTGACCTTTGCTCAAGTGTCTTATGCACTGGGCCTGCTGTTCATCGTGCCATTGGGTGACATGTTGAATAAGACCAAGTTGATTCCTGCCCTGATGTGGGGGGCTGCGCTGGGATTGATGATTTGTGCGACTGCAATCAATTTGCCCATGCTCTGGTTAGGGACGGTTATCGCCGGTTTATTTTCTGTGGCGGCACAGGTACTGATCCCTTTAGCTGCTATGACTGTTAAACCGGAAAAAACTGGTGAAGTTGTTGGCTTCCTGATGAGTGGTTTATTGGTCGGAATTCTACTGTCGACCAGTATTGCCGGCTTACTCTCTGACTTGTTTCACTGGAAAGTCATCTATGCATTGAGTTCAGTTTCGATGCTGTTCCTAGGAATCTATTTACGTGGGCAGCTACCGACCCTACCAAAATTCAGAATCAGCTATGCCAGAATTTTCCACTCTATGGGCAGTCTGCTGGTCCAAGAACCACGACTGGTATTTCGTTCCCTTACCGGTGCTTTTGCCTTTGCTGCGATGAGTATTCTGTTCTCTACCATTGCCCTGTTACTGACACAGTCTCCCTTTCATCTGGCAGATGTTATGGTGGGATTAGTCACTTTAGTGGGAGTCTTTGGTGCATTATCAACCCAAATGATTGGTAAATGGGCGGACCGAGGTTATATCAAACTGCTGAGCTGGATTGGCTGTTCAATCCTGGCAGGCAGCTGGCTGTTTCTCTATTTTGGTGGCACATCGTTGATTAGCTATATTGCAGGTTATGCGCTAATTAATCTGGGACTGGCAATTACCCATAGCTGTAACCAGAATGTAATTTTCCGCCTGCGTCCGGATGCCAAATCCCGGATTAACTCTATTTATATGACCCTGTATTTTATTGGAGGTGCCTGTGGCTCTGCAGCGGGCGTATATGCATGGCATCATGGTGGCTGGAGCATGAGCTGCCTGGCTGGACTCATATTTGCACTAGCTGCCACCGTCTTTGCCCTGATTGATCAGTTTTATCATGCGCGTGTAAAAACCAACTAATGATCATCTAATTTACTTGAACCACTGGATAGTAGGCTTTGCCGGAATCCATTACTGCTGCATGTTCCAGCAATATATAGATAAAGGTGTTCAGCAAGGCTGAAAATAGACTACAACTTTCCTGCATCTGTTTGCAACTGAAGACACTGGCATAACTCACTCCACCCTGCAGAATTTGTTGCCTTAAAGTAGTGAAACATTTAAAAACTTCTAGCAAAAGCTTCATTATGTCTTGCTGTTCCACTGATTTTTGAATCTCTATTTTCTGCTGATTCAACATTTCACGACAATCACTTTGGCTAATCTTATTGTGTTGATAATCCCAAAAGTGCTGAGTGAGATATTGATTATTCAATAGTGCATGCAGCGTAATCTCATAGCGACCCAATAAAATTTGAGAAATTCTTTTCTCCTGATCCTTGCTAAGGATGAGATGGAGAAATTGTGATAAGGCCTGCTGATCAAGACTATCTTCATTTTCCTGTACATAAAGAGCATTCAGACCAATCCACAGGCTCAGAAACTGAAAATCATAATCGGCCTGTAACTCTACCGCTTTTCTGAACCAGCTTAGACTGCGTTGAATACGCAGATTGAAATATTCTGAACGCTGAGCTTTTGTTGTTTTGTAAATCTCTTCTAGTAACATCATTATTTTTCTCCTTTTTTATCCTGTTTTCTTTATCTTAAACTCTTTTACTGTTTAGTAAACTATTCCTTGACCTCTGCATCTATTTGAATGAATTCAATACTTTTTAATTTCCTAGAAGGCTTTCTTGCAGTGCTAGTACTCAGCCATGAAGCCTGATTATTTTTATGCTAATATTGCGCCCTCTTTTACTGGCCGTATCACTGCCGGTGAGCGCCCAAAGCCCCAACGGCGTGCTGTCTCTTCCATTTCTAACTTAAGGCGTGATTTTGAATGACTGATCTCAAGACCATTGAACAACAACTTCAACCACGAATCAGTGTTGCGCCGATGATGGATCGGACAAACAAATAAATATTATTATTTAAAAACAATGATTTATTATTCTTATAAATTTTAATGGCGTAAATTTGGTGTAAAAAACAATTGGCAAGCCAAATGCTTACCAATTTTTCAATCGAATTATTAGTTAAGCACACGTCCAAGCATTCGACAACTGCTCAGCCTGCTTCATCACCAACTCAATCGCTTCAGCTGCTTTATCAGGCGGGTACTTCCAACGCTGCAATGTACGACGCACAAGAATTTTAAGCTGAGCACGCACACTATCCCGAACCTGCCAATCGACCGTCGTTGATTTCCGTAGCTTCTCTGTAATCTCTCGTGCGATCTGTTTCAGCGTATCGTCTCCAAGCTCTCTGACCGCACTTTCATTGTTTGCCAAAGCATCATAGAAAGCGATTTCATCTGGATTTAACCCAAGTGAAGCTTCACGCTGCATCTCTGCCTGAAATTCTTTTGCCATTTGAATGAGTTCTTCAATGACCTGAGAAGTTTCAATCGCTCGGTTATTGTATTTCCTCAAGGTTTCCTGCAAACGGTCAGAGAAGCGTTTTTCCTGTACCACATTGTTTCGTGTCTTTGCCTTAATGCCATCATTGAGTAACTTTTCCAACAGTTCAACTGCCAAGTTACGGTATGGCATCTGCCTTACATCTTCTAAGAACTCATCTGAAAGCAAGCCAATGTTGGGTTTATCCAAACCACACATTGCAAAGACATCTGTTACCCCATCAGCAATGACAGCATTATCCAGAATCTGTTTTAGCGTACTGTCCTTTTCCGCTTGCGACAGTTTACGATCTACAGAGGTATGCTTGCTAATGACCGCTTTAATGGCTGAGTAAAAGGCAATTTCTTTGTGCAGGTTCTTCGCTTCATCCAAGGTGCCGCATAAAGAGAAGGCTTTATTGATTGCTAAGACTAAATCAAGAAAACGCTTTTTACCATCCTTCAAGCTCAGCACATAGTTAGCTGCGGGGATAATCAGTCGGTGTGCCTGAGTTTCGTAAGCACTCAAATCCATACCTGCCTGTTCGTTGGTTTTGGCGAACATTCCTCGTATGGCATCCATCTTTTCAGCAAGAACTGCATAGGCTTCTTCTGCACGTAAAGTTGGCTCACCTTTACCTTTGGCATCGGTATAGGTTTTTAAGGCTTGCTTCAATTCATTAGCAATGCCGATATAGTCAACAACTAGCCCACCCTGCTTATCTTTAAAGACACGGTTCACACGTGCAATGGCCTGCATGAGGTTGTGCCCCTTCATCGGTTTGTCGATATACATGGTATGCGTGCATGGTGCATCAAAACCTGTAAGCCACATATCGCGCACGATCACTAACTGCAAAGGATCATTCACATCTTTAAAGCGTTTCTCAAGACGTTTTTTGACTTGCTTGTTATAAATGTGTGGCTGTAACAATGGTTTATCTGAAGCTGAACCTGTCATCACAATTTTGATTTTGCCTTTTTCAGGATCAGGGTCATGCCAATCTGGACGTAAGGCAATAATCTCATTGTAAAGGTGGACACAGATTTCGCGGCTCATGGTCACAATCATGCCTTTACCTGCCGTCGCTTCAGTACGGGCTTCAAAATGTGCGACTAAATCCGCTGCAATCTGTTTCAGCCGTGGTGTTGCACCCACCAGCTTTTCTAGTCGGCTCCACTCACTTTTAGTCTTTTCTCTGTTACCAACATCTTCTTCATCTTCTACAACCTCATCGACTTGATCAGATAGCTCTTCGATTTCAGCCTGATTAATATCTAGCTTTGCCAAGCGTGACTCATAGTAGATTGGGACGGTTGCACCATCATCGACGGCATCCTGAATATCATAGATAGAAACATAATCTCCAAAGACAGCTCGAGTGTCTTTATCTTCACTTGAGATCGGAGTTCCAGTAAAGCCAATAAAAGCCGCGTTCTTCAAGGCATCGCGCATGTGCTTGGCATAGCCAAACTTGTACGTGCCATCGTTACCTAGTTTTGCTTTCAAACCATATTGGCTACGATGTGCTTCATCTGACATCACCACAATATTGTGGCGTCCATTTAATAATGGATGCTCACTTTCACCATCCAATAATGCAAACTTTTGTACTGTGGTAAAAATGATTCCACCAGACTCACGCTCAGCTAAAAACCTTCTTAGCTCATCACGGTTATTGGCTTGTACTGGCGTTTGTTTTAATAATTCTTGAGCATTACTAAAGGTTTCAAAGAGCTGTCCATCTAAGTCATTACGGTCAGTCACGATTAACAAGGTTGGGTTGTGCATAGCGGGCTGCTGTAAAAGCTTGCCTGCATAGCAACACATAGAAATACTTTTACCCGAGCCTTGGGTATGCCAAACAACGCCTGCTTTCTTATCCCCATTCGGATTGGCTGCCGCAATGGTCGCTTGCACGGCTTCTCTAACCGCATGGAACTGATGGTAGCCTGCAATTTTCTTAATGGTCTTTTCGCCATCTGTTTCAAACAGCACAAAGAATCGAATGTAATCTAGGAACAATTCTCGATCAAAGAAGCCTCGAACAACTGTCTCTAACTCCCATTCTAAAGCGGGTTTATCATCTTCATTCTTGATGGTACGCCACGGCAAAAAGCGTTCCTGATTCGCCGTCAGTGAGCCTACACGTGCTGTTACGCCATCACTCACTACCAAGGCTTCGTTATAAACAAATAAATCCGAGATTTCTTCTTTATAGGTTTGCAGCTGGTTAAAGGCATCCCAGATATCTGCATTTTCATCGGTTGGGCTTTTTAGTTCCAACACAGCAAACGGAATACCGTTGATAAAGCAAATGATATCAGGACGTCGAGGTTGTTTGGTGCCTAGAATAGTAAATTGATTAATCGCCACAAAGCGATTGTTTGCTACATGATTAAAATCTACCAAGAAGGCATGGTCATGCACCCAATCGTCCTGTTTCTTATAGGTGACAGATACACCTTCCAATAACATACGGTGGAAAGTACGGTTATTAATGACTAAGTCCAAACTTTCAGGCTTGCTCAGTTTTTGCCAAACCTGCTCAAAACAGCTTGCAGGCAAGTGTGGATTCAAGCGTTCAAAAGCCGCCTGTAAATCAGCTTCCAATAAAATCTGTTTATAGTCTTTGCGTAAAGGATTGCTACTGTCAGGCGCAATATCAATACCATGAACGACTTCCCAGCCATTTTCAGCGAACCAGTCTAAGCAGAGGTTTTCAAGTTGGGTTTCGTTCATGCCCATATCTACCTATTTAAAATTATAAATGGATTTGCAATGAAATAAAAAATACATATTAATCAAAGTCTTAAAATTAAAATTTAAACCACTTCGATTTGCGATGAAATAAAAATAAATTATAGAGCAGTTGATATCGCATAGTTCGCCCTTAATCTTAGACAGAGATTTTTTAAATTAGGGCTCGTTTATGATTTATCCTAATGCTCTAATTTTATCCATCCAAGATTTAAAATGGGCACACTCTTGTTCCATTCGCTCTAGCCCAACATGCTGAGCAATCCTTGGTCCATGAGTAGTTTTCTTATACTTAGGATGCAGATTATCTTCTAATCTTTTGGATGGTTTAGTTTCATAACCATTATTAATATGTTCTGGTGAATCTACTTCATCTCTCATTCTTTGCAATGTTGCGTGAGATCTTTGCCAAGTAGGTTCAATTGAACAAAGTTGATCAACATCTGAAAATAGTAAACCTTCAAATTCATAAGGTTGTATATGAGTAATAATTCTTTCAGGTCTACACTCAACAAATGCAATAAGCTCTCTATGTAGAGCCTGTTCTAAATGTTCTACACGTAAATAAACATCTTGTATTGACTGTGCTTGATTAAAATCAGGAAAACTCGTATCCAATCCATATAAGTCTAAAAATGTTGTCAGTTTTATATTTTGATTTCGTCTAATTTCATTTCTAATATTTAGTTTTAAACGGTCAAAAGTAACTGCCCCACCTTTAGCTGTAGCAGAAGTCTTCATCAACACTGGCTTTAAAAAAATCTGTTGCGAATGGAATATGGGAGCAACCACTCGTTTAATAAATACCTCTTCCGTTTGACCCTCAGCAATTACAATTACTTCTTGCATATCAGGGTCTCCCACCTAAAACATTACGCTTCCATAGCTCACCCAAGCTATAATCATCTAACCACTCCGATAACTCCTCTTGCCCAAACCGCTTAAACGTTGATTTTCCTTGTTCTTGATCCACGACAATAATATTTTCTGCTTCCATTTCATTAATGAGTTCAACAGATTGAGTTGATATAATTAATTGTTTATCTTCTGCCACTTGTTTAAAAATATCCGCAAGTACGCTAATCGCATATGGATGCAAACCTAGTTCTGGCTCATCAATGATAATGGTATCGGGCAATAATTCTTTAGGTTGCAACAATAACGTGGTTAAACAAATAAAGCGCAAACTACCATCAGATAATAGATGTGCTCTTAAAGGTGTATCTGGACGATCAACCTGAAACCATTCTAGTTCAATAAATATATCGTCATCTTCACGCTGCACAAAGTCCTTAAAGAATGGCAAAACAATTTGTATCGTTTCTACAATTCTTCGATATTCATCAGGATATTTTATTGAAAGCATTCTTAAATATGCTGCTAAATTTTCTGCATCAGGTTTTAACCTTAAATTATCATTTATTGCATGTGATCGCTTAACTTTAGCTGTATCACTGGTATCGTGAAAATGATAAATACGCCATCCTTGTATAGCTGGTCGGACATATTCAGCAAATGAATCTTTAGTTTCTTTTAATTTTGATTCTTCATGATCTGAACCAATCGTATGAGTACTTGCACCGTAATATACACCTTCAAACCACGTACATTCACGATCAAAAATCAGTCTATTATCTAATGTCGGTACTAAATCAAATTTATAGCCATTCATATAAAAATAGAATTCTGCATGAATTTTATCGGTTATATCTCTACCAAAATGCAATAGGCTATCTGGTCCACCTTGTTTTTGTACAAAACTTTGCAGACGTTGCTCATACATTTCATTCAGCAACTTAAAAATACTGATAAAATTACTTTTACCTGCGCCATTTGCACCAATCAATACATTTAAACTGCTTAACTCAAACTTATCTAAATGTTCAATTGACTTATAGCCATGTATAGTGATTTGACGTAGTGACATGATTATGCTCCCTCACCTTGCAAACCTGATACATCTAACTCACCCGACAATAACTTTGGCAACAAGGTATCTCTTATTTCAATTAAACTATGGTTTTGATATAAATTATTCTTTATCTGATCCATAATTTTTTCAACTTTACACTCAAATAAATTCAATATTTGTATGTCGGGTTTAATAGAAACAACTGTCTCAAATGTTGCTTGTGTAATGGTATCAAATACAGCACCGTGTGTATTTTTCTTTAAAACCTCTACTGCATTTTTTATCAAATAGTAGGTCATAAATTGCTTGACACCATTTATTCCTTGAACACCATAACAAGATTGGTTCATAGCCATTTCATGTCCAACCAATGCTATTTTTCCTACAGTGCCTCTAGCAGTTATAATTGTTGTTCCTACAGGAAGTAACTTTGTTGAACTCTTATTTAAACCAAGCTCTGTAATTCGTTCTTCTGTTCTTATTACAAAAGTATCACTTTCTTTTGGAACATCTTTTACTGAAAACCAATAAATATTACCATTCCAATAATCAGGCTCAGATCTTTTAGGCGTTCCCCCACCAATTAGTGTGATCATTTTTGATAGCGAATATTTATCCCACCCCTTCGGTACTTCCCCTAACTCACTTTCTACCAACTCATCAGGAAATAGCGAAGCAGTTGCTCGCAATTCAGCCAAATCATCTTCAGCCATTTGCTGAAGTTCCACTTCACTTTTACCGCTAATAACACACATCGCAGCAAGCTCAGAATCTTTTCCTTCTTGCTTAGCTGCAATTTTGGCACGGACAGGATCAAAGTCGATAAACCAGCTTTTAAAAATGGTTTGAGCGATGGATTCTAAAGTTTGGTTGATTTGATTATTTAGATGAATTTTTTCATCAAGATCAGAAAGAATTTTAGATATTTTTTTTTGAATCAAAATATCGGGTTTCGGAACTAAAAACTCTTCCAACATTCCTTTGGTTAAAGCATTTCTTGTCGCACCTGTTCCCGCTAACGTTAACAAATGATTTTGTGTATTCTTATCAGTCAAAAAATATCTAACAAACTTTGGATCAAGCTCATTTTTTACTGTTCTGATAATAGCTACATGCTGATTAACTCTTGCCGGTAATTTATCTTTAGGAGCTAAGCAAACTCGGGCAACAGAATCACCTGTAATATTAATTAGAACATCATTCAACTCTATTTCTACATTATTTAATTTCTCTGCATCACTATCAGAAATAAAAACTAATCCATTCTCGCTAAATCCATCGTTATAAATATTTTGACTACGAATTAAGCAAACATTTCCACTATCAAGATATACATTAGCCCCGCCCCTTGGTGTAGAGCCACTCCCAATTTTTGTACAATAATCTTTCAATCGTACATAAGACCAATCAACACTCACACCTCACCCCCAAATTCTTTCTTAATCATCCAATAACCACGAGTCCCGCCCACACGCTCAATCCAGCCTGCATCTTTTAAGTTATTCAAATGCTTTTTTACTGCTGACTCATTAATAGCAAGTTGCTCTGCCATAGCACGATAGGAAATTTTCGGGTTCTGTTGAATTAAAACTAAAATCTCTTTTCGACGATCTGTCAGCATAGTTTCTTGGATTGAGCCACCTATTGAGCCACCTATTGAGCCACCTAATTGCTCAATCGAAGGACGGTAAAACTCCCAATCGACAAAATCACCTTGTGCTTTCAGTTGAGGTTCTGCATTGCCTGCTTGTAAACAAAGGGCTTTGATACGAGCAATACCACTGCCCCACTGCTCGATATAACCCAGCTCTTTAAACACACGTGCCAAAACACGGTTACGAATCTCTGAACGACCCTGTGCCAAATCATCTTCAGTCAGTCCATTTGGCAAACCACCCGGGGATACAATATTCAGAATGTCATCATAAATGCCAACCTTAATATCACGCCCTGCATTGCTATAGTCACGATGTAACACTGCATTCACCAAGGCTTCACGAATGGCTGGGATTGGAATTTCATAACTTTCTGTACGTTGTAACCCTAGAATTTCTGCCCGTAGATGCAGATGGTTTTTGATAAATTGCTCTGTTTGCTTCAACTGACTAAACAGGTCGCCACGGTATTCTTTTTTATCCAGAAATACCGTCATGGTGGTGCCTTTAAAGCGGCTACATTTAATCTCAACCTGCTCATAAAGCCCCAGCAAAATGAGTAACCCATGACTAGGATAATCCTGTCCATTTTGCTGAATGATCAATTTAAGATTACGCATTTTCTGCAAAGACAGTTCTTTGCCCAGTTCAGCAAAGGCTTGCTTTAAAGGTTGTAAATCGATGTCATCTAAACTGTATTGCGGATTCGGCTGTTCATCAAAGGTCTGGTTCAGACGCTGCAATTCAAGTTGCTGGATATACTCAGGCGATGCCACACGATTACTTGCACCCAAACGGATATAGGTTCCCTGTGCCTTGCCTTGCGGCTTGAGATAATAAGGCAACAATGAACCACGGCTGACTTCAATCACTAGCAACTCAATGCCTTGGATATTCTCGATATAGATATACGGCAGAATGTTGGGCATACAGAGTTCATTGATCATCGAAGTGATCTGATCTTGCAACTCAAAAATATCATCTTGAATACCCACGAGTTGGCGATCATCACTTACACCCACTACCAATTTACCACCACTGGTATTGGCAAAAGCAATCAGGGTCTTTGCGACCTGTTGCCCTTTCGGTAACTGCTCTTTAAATTCAAGGGTTTGACTTTCACCCTTCTGAATTTCTTGCAATAAAGAATGATCAGAACTCATAACCCAAGCCCTTTAGATTCTTTTTAATCTCACTTTCCAAGACAGCACTTTCAGCAAATTGTTCTTTGAGCTGAGCAGTCAAACGTAGCATTTTCTCAGCGAATGGCTCGCCATCATCTTCCTGCTCGACTGCACCGACATAACGTCCCGGAGTCAGTACGTAGTCGTGCTTCTGAATATCCTTTAACTCAGCAGAGAAACAGAAACCTTTCTCATCTTGATACTTTTCACCCTCAAAATTATCTCCCTGTTGCCATGCGTGCAGGGTCTGGGTGATTTTGGCAATATCAGCATCGGTAAAGTCACGCAGTACGCGATCTTTCATATAGCCCAAATTACGGGCATCAATAAACAGGGTCTTGCCTTCACGATTGGCTTTCTTTTTATCCAAGGATAAGCCGTTCTTTTTGTCTTTCGTCAAGAACCAAATACAAGCTGGAATTTGAGTGTTGGTAAACAGTTGTCCCGGTAACGCGACAATACATTCCACCAGATCGGCTTCAATCAGGTTCTTACGAATCTCGCCTTCATTATTGGTATTGGAGCTCATCGAACCATTGGCAAGCAACAACGCCATACTACCTGTAGGTGACAGATGGTGCAGCATGTGTTGCATCCAAGCAAAGTTAGCATTACCTTGCGGTGGCGTGCCGTATTTCCAACGTACATCATTTTCTAAAGAAGCATGCCACCAATCCTTAATATTAAAAGGTGGGTTAGCCATAACAAAGTCAGCACGTAAGTCTGGATGCTGATCCTCTAAAAAGCTGTCTGCATTCTTTTTACCAAAATTAAAATCAATCCCACGGATCGCCATGTTCATGGCGGCCAGTTTCCATGTGGTCGGGTTGCTTTCCTGACCATAGATGGAAATATGCTTTTTCTGTTCAGACGCTTTGTAACGCTTTTCCTGTGCATGTTGTTCAATGAACTTTTCACTGGATACAAAGAATCCACCTGAACCCATTGCAGGGTCATACACACGACCTTTATAAGGCTGCAACATTTCAACGATTAAGGTTACGATGCTTTTAGGCGTGTAGTACTGCCCACCTTGCTTGCCTTCAGCCAAAGCAAACTGTCCTAAAAAGTATTCGTAGACATGCCCGAGAATATCTTTGCTGTGCAGACTGAGTTTTTCGCCATTATATTCAGGCTTGGTAAAACTGGTATCAGAGAAGGTGTTGATCAGATCAAGCAGTTTGTCATTGTCCAGCTGATACTGTCCAATACGATTCAGAATACCTTTTAGTTTTGGATTGGCTTTTTCAATTTCATCAAAGGCATTGTCAATCAGCCAGGATACAGAGCGTAGTTTGACATCTTGCCCTTGTTCATCCTGCCAAATGATAGAGCCAATCGCTTGTGCTGCTGCATTACAGATACTTAACCAACGTGCTGCTTTTGGCACCCAAAATACGTTTTTTTCTTGGTAGTAATCCAGTATTTCTAGTTCATCAGCAATAGCCTGTTGGTATTCTTCTTCGCTGTCGTACTGATCACGCGGCATGTAATAGATGTTGTGGTCGTCTTTTTGTGCAAACAATTCTTTGAGTTCAGATTGCCGTTCATCAAAAGCATCTGAAACGTACTTTAAGAAAATCAGCCCGAGAACAATATGCTTATAGTTGGCTGCATCTAGACTGCTGCGTAATTTATCGGCGGCTTTCCAAAGCTTGTCATCTAAGTCATTTAGAAATTTTTGTTCCAATGAATGCATTTTATTTCCTCAATCCAAGATCAACCGCTTTAGTTTTATACTTAATGTTAAACAATGTTGCTAAGTTAGCATATCTACGACCTATTAAAAGTCATGCACTTAACAAAAAAAATAGAGATTAATTAAGTCTTGTTATTTTAACGGGATAACTATAGCTAAAATAGTACTTTGACGACTCCCACGACTAATACTGTCGTAAAAAAGAGCAACCTAGAAAGCTGCTCTTTTCCAACCAACCGATTAGTTGACGGGTCTGACTGATTGCTGCAACCCCTGCTGAATATCCTGCACAAACCCTTCATGCGAAGCTTGTTGCTCCACCGTACGGTTTTGTTCTTGTTCAGGGTAGTATTCCTCCAGCACCTCTAACCCTTCCTCTATATCCGTTTCAAACCGTGCATTGGCAAAACCCTTCCTTGCGGTAAAGTCTAAAGCTTCCTGATAAAACCCCGCCTGTTTGCTCTGTTCATCAATTTGCTTCGCCTGAATAATCGCCTCATTCAAGCTAATCCCATCTCTTAAAATCAGATCCACGTAATACACCGGTTGACGATAGCTTTGTGTGGTGCTTTTCCCTCTTAAAGTGAGTTGCAATGGTAAGCAAGACAGCAAACTATTTAATGCCATATGGTAATAACTCAGCCGTGCAGCCAAAGTCCGAATACTGTTAAAGCCTGTAGTTCTAAAAACAAAGGGGTCAAATTCATCTAGCTTATTAAAGTTCATATGCAAACGTCTTTTAGACAATATGAATACTGATTTTTATTACTTTAAAAAATATTCATCTTAAATTTTATACTTATTTTACGCAAAATTTACGATAATTTTATTATATATCAATAAATTAAACCATAACATACATTACTTCAATGACTACTAATTTAAAGTGTTATGAAAAAATTATACCATCTACTTTTTAGCCTTATACCGCTCTATTCAAGTTATGCTTTTGCTACTGGAGATGAAAGCTCTCCCGCTTTAAGCTTTTCAGGTAATATATCATTGGCCAGCGACTACCGCTGGCGCGGCCAAACGCAAACCCAGAATGATCCGGCCTTGCAGGGAAACTTTGTTTTAAGCCATGCTTCAGGATTTTATCTTGCTGCATTTGCATCGAATGTTGATTTTGATGACGAAGTAAATTTAGAACTGGATCCCCAGATCGGCTATACAACGCCAATCGCGCTAGGTTCAATCCATCCTGCAGTTGATCTTGGCATGCTGCGCTACAATTACATCGGCAACAGCGATTTAAATTATAATGAATACTATTTCAAAATGATCTTTAATGCGTTGCTGCATCAGAACGATAGCTTTACACCAAGCATAAGCTATACCTATAACTATGGCGGCAAAGCTGCCAGTGACAGTATAGGTAAAGATATCTCAAATTGGTATTTTAATGTCTTATATGCTACACCGATTGCTCAAACTAATTTTGGCACAAATGTTAGCTTAGGTTATTCCAAAGCAAATCAGGACATTTATGGTTCTGAAGCAAAAGACCATTTTTTTGATTGGAAAATTGGTGCAACTTACCGCTATAAGCCAATGGGAATAAATGCAGAATTAGCAGCGGTTGGTAGTAATTTAAAAACCAAAGACTTTACAAGTCATAATAAAAAAGGGGTAAAAACTGAAGCAGTATTCACCCTGACTAAATCTTTTTAAAAGTTAAATGCCAATAGTATCAGCAATACTATTGGCATAATTATTTTACTTGAGTGATTTCAATATATGATCTATCTCACTTCGATTAAAACCTCTTTCTTTAAAAATAGTATGAATTATTTTTTTCATACTTTTTGACGCATACTGGTATTTCTTTACTAAAATGTCAGAATCAATTTCCTGTAAACTATACTTCAAATATAATTCTTCATTGAGCTTCTGATTTCTAGCATCATCTTCATTATTTATCGTGTTATACATTTTTAAGCAGTTAAATATCCCAATGTTGTTCGATCAAAGTAATTTGGCTGTACATATACTGATGCTCAGCACGTTTAACTGCACACCATAATTCCATAAATCTTTTGCCGAGATATTTTTGCAAAACAGTATTCCGGTGAAAAAATGTTAAAGCATCTAGCTGATTCGTACTTAAAAAGTGCGGCTGATGTTTATTTTTTATCTGAGTGGCTTGCTGTGGAATTTCCAGATTCTGTGTCAACCCATGCAGTGTGCCGATCAAAATCAGGGCTGCAGTTAAATAAGGATTGCAATCCGCACCTGCAACACGATATTCCAAGCGTTGATTTTCATTGTCCGAACATGGTATGCGAATGGCCACATTGCGGTTATTCACGCCCCAATTAGCTTCTAAGGGCACATGGTTTCCAGCTTTAAACCGGCGGAATGAGTTTACATTCGGAGCAAGCACGGCCATCGACGGCGGCAGCAAGACTATCAGCCCGCTGATCGCCTTTAATAATTGCCGTGACGGTAAAGGATTCTGCTTCATGCTGAAAATATTCTGCTGGTCTTGATTTAACAAACTCATGTGAAAGTGCATGCCGCTGCCCGCTTTATTCAGATCAGGCTTAGCCAAAAAGCTTGCATGTAACCCATGTTCTACAGCGACTTGCTTAATGGTGCGCTTTAGCATCATGATCTGATCGCATAGCTTCAAAATATCACCGCTATGCTGAATATTAATTTCGTATTGCCCGGAAGATGATTCCGAGACTAAGCCTGTAATCTGAATCCCCTGCAAAAGGGCAATCCGTTCAATTTCATCCAGAACGTCTTGATATTTATCTTGCACATTCACATCAAAACATTGATTTAAATAAATCTGATTGGAGCCAGATTTTTCATTGCTGTCAAATAAATAAAACTCCAATTCTGCGGCCATGCAAGGATAAAAGTTTTGATCATGCAGCGCTCTTAAACTTTTTTTTAAAATATTGCGCGGTTCAACTTCGCAATCTTGATGATTGTCATCTTTCATGGTTAGGAATAACTGTGCATTGGACTCTGGATTTAAAGCGCAGGGCTGCAGGCTTCCCAATATAGGTTTACATAAATAATCCGGCTCACCGATCGATTTTCCTAAACCCGATTCTTCAATCACTTCTCCATCAAGACTCATGGCATAAATAGACATTGGGAAATAACAGCCTTGTGCAATATTTTTTAGACCGACAATATCTATGCGCTTGCCGCGGACATGACCATTCAGATCGTGCAGGCAAATCTCAACATGACGGGTATTGGGATAGCGCTGCAGATAGTTTTCGATTTCTTCTGAAAATAGAATATCTTCAATATCGCAGCATTGACGCGCAGATGGCATGGATTCAGGGACCGCTTCTTCGTCAGCTATATTATGTCTAGCCATGAGTAAATTACTCATTATTTTGTCCTGTTAAATATTAACAATGATCAAAATAAAACAAGTTTTACCGAATGTAACGTAAATAAACCGTAAAAAAGCACCCAACTAATATGATTATTTTTTAAACTATTAAAACCACGAAAAAGCTAATTTAAAATAAGTTAAAACATAAAAATAACAATAGATTTTTTTCATAAATCAAAAAACGATCTTCTTTTTGGTTAATATTTGCACTCCGGATTTCTTCGCATTCGTGCATAATCTGCGGATGAAATACATCGATTCAAACAAGCTTTCTGATCCTCAGTTCAAGCGATACACAGGCATCTCATGGTCAACTTTCTATTTGATGGTTGAGCAATTGCAGAAGCATG